>CAZIET010000045.1:0-2825 GCA_964538405.1 Candidatus Woesearchaeota archaeon | reverse complement strand
CAAATGAAGAGATAAAAGAGATAAGGAAGAAATACAAAATGGTAAAGATACGACAAGGAATTCCCTTCATTCCCGTGTTTTTGATGGGATTTTTGTTATTTGTTTATGTATGGTTTTTCAATCAAGAATTGCTAAGAGTAATGCCTTTCTAAGGAAATCTTTTTGGAAGCCAGGTGTTCTTTTCAGTCATTTTTTTCTGTTTTGGCTTTTTTTCGGCTCTTTCGATCTTTTCTTTATCATTAACTTTTTCCATAACTGCAAGCAATTTTTGCATCGCTTCCAGTTCATTTTTAGGCGCAGAGTATCTTTTTGATTCCATGTTTTCATTATTATAGACGGGAATTAACGCTATTATCTTGTGCCCAAACAATGTCTGCTCTGACATCAGGACTTTTTTGGGTGATAATTTTTTCTGCATGTTTTCCGAGACTCTTTCGGCAAGTGCAGCAGTTTCTTTTGGAAGCGTGTCTGTATGGTTTTTCGGAACCACCAACACATGTCCTTTTGATATTGGATTTATTTCAAGAACTGCAATGGAATTTTCATCCTTGTCTATCTGATAAGAGCAAACATCTCCAAAAACAATTGAGCAGAAAATGCATTTTTCCTTTCCAGAATCCATTGCCATGTTATTTCTTTTCAAAAAATCTTCCAATTCTTCTGGAGTCAAAGAATCAATGTATCTTTTTGTTTCCTCCAAATCATTTCCTGACATGGTTTTATCTATTTGTCCTAAAAGTTGCTGCTTTATCTGCTGTGTTTTTTCGGGAGAAAGCATTTTATTATCCCACGGCCCTTCTTATGTCAGTTATTTCTGCGGAGTTAACATATTCTATTTCTCTTAATGAGTTTTCCATACTTTCCAACTCTTTTTCTTCAGGCCAAGTGCATGTCAGAATAATTGCCTTTAGCCCAAATGCTATTGGCTCTTCGCTAAATTTGATTCCTATTCCTCCCTGAGTTTCAACTATCTTTTCTGCCGCTTTCTTTATCTTATCCAAGTCCGTATCGGGAGAGGAAGGCATCAACCTTACAGTTATGTTCATGTGTCCCATGCCTAAACTTAAGAGTTACGATTTATAAAGCTTAATATATCAAAAGACCAACGAAAACTAATTAAAAGAGTTGCCTATATTTTTTGTATGAATGGCAATTATGAGAAGCTTGTTGGGCTGATTGCTAAATCTTCTGGTTTAAAAAAAGAGGAAATAGAAAGCAGAATCCTGGCAAAACAGAAGAAGATATCCGGACTGATAAGCAAGGAGGGGGCGGCACAAATCATTGCAGCTGAATTGGGAATAAGCTTTGACGGGGAAAAATTAAAAATAAATGAGCTAATGCCTGGAATGAAGAAAGTAAATGTTGTCGGAAAGGTAATCAATTTGTTTCCGGTAAGATCCTTTAATAAAAATGGAAAGGAATCAAAGGTTGCAAACATGATAATTGCGGATGACACCTCCAATATTAAAGCGGTTCTTTGGGACTTTAGACATATTGAGCTTATAGAAAATGGAAAAATAGTTCTGGGAAATGTAGTTGAGATATCAAATGCTTCAATGAGGGAAAATGAAATTCATCTGGGGAATTTTTCAGAATTTAAACTGAGCAGTGAGTTAATAGACAATGTTAATACACAAAGGGTTGCAAAGGAAAAGAGGATATCTGAATTCAATATTTCAGATACCATTAAGACAAGGGCGTTTATTGTGCAGATGTTTGAGCCCAAGTTTTTTCATGTGTGCGTTACATGCAAAAAGAAAGCAACCAATAATGGGGATGGCTTTACATGCGAAGCTCACGGAAAAGTTGTTCCTGAGAAAAGGGCTCTGATAAACATTGTTCTTGATGATGGGACTGGAACAATAAGGTCAGTTTTATTCAATGAAGCAATACAAAAACTGGGTTTAACAAATTTGGAAGATTACGATTCCATGAGCAAGCAAAAGGAAAAAATTCTTGGAAAGGAAATGTTTTTTCATGGAACTGTGAAGAATAACAAGTTTTTTAACAATCCAGAGCTTGTAATTGACACAATAGAGGAAATTGAAGTAGATAATTTGCTTGTACAATTAGAAAAAAATTAAGATGAAGATTTTCAGTTTTAAAACGGCCCTTGGACTATTGATTTTTCCTGTTTTATTAGTCTTATTACAAATTTATTTTGTTCTAACCAACTTCTATGATGTTTACCCTAATTTTGATCTCTTAATGCATACAGTTGGCGGAGCATATATTGCTTTTGTTTTCTTCCTTATCTTAAAATCCCTTCAGGAAAGACACCAACTGGTTTTACCAAAATTGGTTAGAGTTATTTTTGTGATTTCTTTGGTAGCATTAACTGCAGTCATATGGGAGTTGGCAGAATTTTCAGCTGAACTTATTAGTGGATTTGACTTTCAAGGTGCAGATATAAATGCTGATTTATTCTTTGGATTAGTGGGTGGGTTTTTGGGTGCCTTAATGTGTGAAATTTTTAACACAAACAGGCGTTAATCTCTTATAAAAGAATCTACTCAAAGATGTATTTCAAACACAAATAATCTTTATAAAGCGGGTTCCTCAATTGATTGAATGAGTGCTAAAAAAGATGATTCTCTTCCTGAACCAAAATTAACCGATTTGCCTGGAATTGGACCTGCCGTTGCAACCAAACTGGAATCTGCGGGGATATTTGACTTGATGACTCTTGCCACAAAGACTCCGAAGGAATTGGCTGATATCGCAGGAGTTGGAGATGGTGTTGCAAGAAAAGCGATTCAGGCTGCAAGAGACATGCTTAATTTGGGGTTTGTAGACGGAATGGAATATGCAAAGAAAAGAGAGAA
>CAZIET010000044.1:0-3877 GCA_964538405.1 Candidatus Woesearchaeota archaeon | reverse complement strand
AAAACTTTGTAATTAATTCTGAATTATAAGCCTCCATGGCACAATGGTACTGCGCTGGTCTTGAGAACCAGGCCCTATGGGCATCCCGGTTCGATTCCGGGTGGGGGCGTTTATTATCATAAAATTTAAAAATGGAATTTGTTATTGATTTTTATGGCAGAAAGAAATAGGAGGAGAGCGTTACAAAAATTAGAAGAAATTGGGGCTTCTGAACATATAGAATTCATGTTTAAGGATGGTTCAGTTAGACAAGGATATTTATATGACGTTGATCAAGCGGAGTTATACTATACTACAACACCAGTAACATCCGATTCATTTGGAGAGGGCTCAAAAGTTGATCCTAGAGACTATTTACCAAATATCCCCTTACATGATCTTGGTTATGTTTTATCTCTGACAACGGGTAGAAAAATAAGTTTGATGCCCTTTCACAGTTAATTGATTATAATTAATTCCTTAGTAGTCTTATTCAAAACAATTGGTTTTTCTTTAACAACAATATCATCTTCAATCCTTATTCCGTACTTTTCTGGGAAATAAATTCCAGGTTCTATTGTTATTATCATATTCTCTTTTAGTTCATCAGACATCTGCGGAGATTCGTGATAGTCTATACCTAAGCCATGTCCTATTAAGTGCAAGAACTTTCCATCTAATCTTTCGTTTGCGTGATTGTGAATATCTTTGAATTTCACACCTTCTTTTATCATATTTGTACATTCTTGCTGAATGGAAAGAACTTTTGTGTAATTTTCTTTCTCTTCTTTGCTAGGCATTCCGAAATATATTGTTCTTGAAATATCGGAACAGTAGTTTCCATAAACTACGCCAAAATCCAAAACAGTAAATCCTTTTAGTTTTGTATTGTCTGGAACATGATGTGGAATTGCAGAATTCTTTCCACTTGCTACGATAGTTGGAAAGCTAGGAGTTACCCTAAATTTCTTCATTTCATTTTCCATAAATTCTTTTAACTCAAGTTCAGTTTTGAACTTATGTCCTTCTGAGAAAACTTTGTCCATTATCTTATCGCATATATCGCAGGCTCCCTTGATTTTTTCTATCTCTTCATCGGTTTTTACCATTCTTTTGTTTTCAAACGTTTTTGAAATGTCAACAAACTCAACATCTTTGAACTTCTCATTTAATCTTTTTAAATCATTAACACTTAGGTATTCAAAATCCAACCCAACCTTTTTATTTTTCAATTCTGCGTCAATTTCTTTGAACATCTCTTTAGTCATGGGTTTGAGATTAAATTTGGCGGTTTTCACGTTTCCTATTTCAAGAGGGGAGACATATAAAAGTAATTTATCAGAAATCAAAACCCATGCGTCAATATTCTTTTCTTGGGTTACATAAACAAAATTTGAGTTGTTTCTTTCAATATGATTGGAGAGAAGGATTGCATCGACATTTGCTTCTTTCAATAAAGATTTAAAATCCATATTAAAACATTCTAAATTGGTTTTAAATAATTAAGCCTGTAGCAGGATTTGAACCTGCGGCCTCAACCTTACGAAGGTCGCGCTCTACCGCTGAGCTATACAGGCATTATTTACTTTTGTATAGAAAAGATTAAAAAGATTACCAATGGGTATTATTTATGGTAAGGAGTTTGCAAGGATTTATTGTTGATGATGGATTGGGAAGAGGATCTAGTGAGCCAAGAGTTATTCCATATGGAAATGGAGGTTATGCAGTAGTCAGAACAAATGCATTTGGAGATACAAAAGCCTTAACAAGTTGTCCTTATCCAGATCCTATAGGGGCAGATATAGATTTAGAAATGATTAAAAACGGAATGATGGTTCCTTTAAGGTGCAAATAATTCTTCTCTAAAACAAAACGACTTATTCCTTCCAAACCAACCATAGAATTCCAAAAACAACTCCAATTACGAGCATATAAATCCACCAGTTTGAATCCTGTGGCATAAATAAAGTTGAAATTAAGAACAAGGCTGCAATAACTCCAAATGCATCTTTTCTTTTCATATAACTATATAATTTCAGAACTTATAAATTTAAAGTTCTTACTAAAGAACTCTTCAGGTACAAAAAATTAAATTAACTCACCCAAAGAGCGCCGACAAACCCTCTGCTGCAGCTGCTTTCTTTTCTTCTTTTGGTTTCTCCTCTTTCTTCACTTCCGCACTTGCTGCAGGAGCTGCTGCCATCAAAGAAGCGCTTTCCAATTCTTTTGTGATATCTACGCCCTTCAAGCTAGTAATTAATGACTTGACTTTTGATTCGTCAACATCAACACCGGCTGCCGTAAGAACACTCTTGATATTCTTTTCATCAATATCCTTTCCATTCTTATGGAGTAGTAAGGCTGCATATATTGTTTCCATTTTTATTTTTCCTCCTGGATTTTATTTTCTTCCGGTGCGTTTTCAATTGCCGGAGTTTCAGTTTTTGCTGAACTTGATATGAAGTTGCTTAGTGCTTTTTCATTCATTGCCGCCTTTGAAAGCAAGAATTTTATTGTATCGTTTGAAATGTAATTCATCTGTACTGCGAACGCTAAAGATTTTCCATATGAATTCTTCAATTCTGTAACAGTTCCTTGTTTGTCAATCTGTATGTTCAAATATAATTTGTTTTCTTTTATGTCAAATGCAGCGACAGGAGCGAATCCTACTGAAAATGGTTTAATATCAAGTAATGACATTACTTTTGCAGCAGCATCAGATATTTTTTCTCCTTTCTTTACTATTACTTTTGATTCCTTGATTGAGATCTTTCCTTTTTCTATCTGTGTTCTTAATCCAGCTGACGCAAGTTCGGTTAATGCTGGTCCTGGCATTAATTCTGTTGGTCCTGCTTCTATTGATATGTCTTCTGGAGCTTCTTGTCCCGATTTTGCCCTTATCTTTGTCTTGTTTTCAGCCAAATCAGAGGAAAGATCAAATGCGTCAAAATCAGAGAACAAAATTGCGGAATCTTCCTTTATTTTTTCTTTAAGACTTTTCAAAGATTCATTGTTTGCAGAATCTATTGCTCTGAAGATTAGATTTTTCTTTGGAACTTTGATTATTGCTTTTCCCCTAAGTTTTTTGCCGACTTGCTGGAATTGGGCTGCGGGCATGCTTTTTATTGAAGCTACCAAAATTGTATTTTTGCTTTTAACTAATTCAGACAATTCCTTTACTGATGCTATTTTTCTCTTTGATACGTGTGCTTTTTGTTTCATCTTACGTTTATCTTTACGGGTTTAGTCATTGTGAATTTCAACTCAACATTCTTTATGTTGTCTTTCTCTTTTGTTAATGCTTTTATTGCTGCATTGTAGACAGTCATTACATTTTCTATAATGTCTTCATCCTTCATGCTCTCCTTTCCAATAAGCAGTTTGATGCTTGCATCTTTTGTTCTTAATCTTAAGCTGCTGTTTATTTTTTCCTTTACTTCATTTATTGTTTTGTCATCTGCATTGAAAACAACCCCTAATTGTGGAGATGGCATTTTTCCTAATGGACCTAGAACCCTACCGAACGTGGTTGCGACGCTTGGCATGACGCTCGCCTGTGCTATGAAGAAATCGTAATGATTTACAAGATGCTTCAATTCTTTCTTTCCTGTATAACTTTTGAATTCATCCTTTGTTATTGTATCAACGTTCTTGTTTTTAGTTTCTAAAAATGCACAGATTTTCTTTTCTTTTATCTTATGGGGGATGGTTACGAATACATTTAAAGTATTTTTTTTAAGATCATATTTTTGCAGATTTATGATTAAGTCAACTGATTGGTCGAACTTTCTTTTGTCGTTCTTTCTTAACTCTTCTAAAGCTTTCTTTAGTTCTTCTCTTAGTTCCATTTTACCTCCTACATTATGCGCTCACAGCATAGAACATTTCTGTTTGCGAT
>CAZIET010000043.1:0-4284 GCA_964538405.1 Candidatus Woesearchaeota archaeon | reverse complement strand
CGATGGATAAGATAAAGAGGCTTGTTGATAGCCAAAAAAATATAAGAAACGTAGCTACAAGCGCACATAAAAAAAAAAGAAAAACTGCTTTTACAGACGTGCTTTTGGCTGCTGCAGGAATGATGGCTACAAAATCTGCTGGAGACTTGGAAGCAGGAATGGCAACATGGCAGCATGCCGATGAACAGGAAAGGCTAATGACTGTTGATGCTGCAAATGTTTCTATGGCTCACGAATATGCTGGAGAAGAATATCTTGTCAATCTAATCGATACGCCGGGACATGTTGACTTCGGCGGAAATGTCACTCGTGCCATGAGGGCGATTGATGGAACTTTTGTTTTGATTTGTGCAGTTGAAGGAATCATGCCCCAAACAGAAACAGTTTTGAAACAGGCATTAAGGGAAAGAGTAAAACCGGTTTTATTCATTAACAAGGTTGACAGGTTGATAAAGGAAGTCAAATTAACTCCAGAAGGAATGCAGAAAAGGTTTGTAGAATTGATTGATGAATTCAATGAATTGATAGAGCAGATTGCAGAGAAAGAATTCAAGGAAAAATGGAAAGTAAATGTCGGGGATGGAAGTGTTGCATTCGGTTCAGCAAGGGAGAATTGGGCGCTTTCTGTTCCATTCATGCAGAAAAAAAAGATGAGTTTCAAAGATATTTACAAAATGTATGAAATGCCGGATGAGGAAAGAAAAAAATGGGCATGGGAAAACGCTCCGTTGTATGAAGTTGTTCTTGATATGGCCATAAAGCATTTGCCGAATCCAGTTGATGCACAGAAATACAGAATCCCAAAAATATGGAAAGGGGAACTTGACAGCAAAATGGGCCAGGATCTTCTGAATTGCAACAAAGATGGAGAACTTGCATTTGTCGTTACAAGAATTGTCATTGATCCCCGTTCAGGAAAGGAGATTATGGCTGGAAGATTATATTCTGGAACTATGAGAAATGGAATGGAGATATATTGCAACAATGCAAAACTTTCAGGAAAGGTCCAGCAGGTATTGGTTTACAACGGAATAAAGCCAGAGCAGTTGGATTATGTTCCTGCGGGAAATGTTCTTGCAATAACCGGAGTAAGTGTTAATGTTGGAGAGACAATCACAGTAGGAGAGCAGGTTCCTTTCGAGGAAATAAAACACATATTCCAGCCGGTTATTACAAAATCCATTGAAGTCACAAAAACAGCGGATCTTCCTAAGTTGATTGAAATCCTAAGGCAAGTTTCAAAAGAGGACCCATCAATAAAAATTGAGATCAATGAACAGACAGGAGAATCATTGCTGAGTGGAATGGGGGAATTGCATCTGGAAATCATAGAAAACAGAATCAAGACGGAAAAAGGATTACAGGTTAAAACATCCAATCCGATTATTGTTTACAGGGAATCTATGAATAAAGAGTCTCCCGAATCTGAAGGAAAAAGTCCAAACAGGCACAACAGCTTCTTCATAACAATAGAGCCTATAGAAGAGGAGATATACAATGCGATAAAGAACGGAGATTTGCCTGAGGGAAGAATAAAGAAAGACAGCAAGAAACTTTCAACTAAATTGGCTGAACTTGGATGGAGAGGGGAGCAGATAAGAAATCTCAGGGATATTTACAAAGGAAATATTTTCACGGATGACACAAAAGGGGAAGTCCATATAGGAGAAGTCATAGAGATGGTGTTGGATGCATTTGAAATGGTCATGGATCAAGGTCCTCTTGCAAGAGAGCCCGTAGAGAAATTGAAGGTTTCACTTGTAGACACAAAATTGCACGAAGACGCAATTCATAGGGGTCCTGCACAGGTTTATCCTGCAGTGAGGGAAGCCATAACTGCGGCAATGAAGACGGGTGGAGCATTTTTGTTAGAACCATTGCAGATTCATGTTATAGAAGTTCCTGACAAATTTATCGGAGAAATCACAAAATTAATTGGAAGCAAGAGAGGGCAGTTGCTTGGGGTTGAACAGGAAGGAAACAATGCTGAGATAAAGGCAAAGATTCCTGTTGCTGAAATGATTGGATGGAGCAATGATCTTCGTTCAGCCACGGAAGGAAGAGGAACTTCTTCTTTGTTGGATCAGTCGTTCGAAAGAATCCCAATGAGCCTTCAGGCAGATGTCATAAGAAAGATAAGAGATAGAAAAGGTTTGGCAGAGAATCAATAATTTATATTATTTTTTATAACAATTAATTTAAAGCCTTGAAATGGGTTTTACATATGGTTGAATATGGAGTTAGATATCAAACAGCTAGAATAATTTTAGGGGAAAAAGCTTCATCACCCTCAGATGAAAGTTACAATGAATTGGGTGTGGATATGAATGATATAGATTCGGCTTCGGCAAGAGCAGCTCATCATATAGACATATTAGATAAACGCATGGTAGGAAGGGAAGTATGGGAAGCAACAGTTGAAGGTAATAATGAAAGGCGTATAATATTAAAAGATGGTGAATGGTTAATTGACAAAAAAACAGGTAAGGTAAAACAGGGTTTGGAAAAGATGGCGGAGAATCAGTAAAATTTAAATATTTCTAATTTACTTGTACTAAATGGAACAGACAAACATAGAGAAGATTAATGAGGAATTAACAGAGTTAAAGAGAGAGTTCGCCAAAATGAAAGCGATGCTGGAAGATGACCTTGAATTTGCAAGAAGAACTGAGGAAGCCTGGCAAGAAATTGATGGGGGAAAATCCAGAAAAATGTCTGATAAAGAATTCTTAAAAGAAATAGAAAAATGGTGAATGTTGTCTGCGCTGAAAAGTTTGAGCGAGATATTTCTATTTTGTTGATTTGCAAGGTGAAAATGTATAATCCATTACACATATAATATAAATACTCGAGAAAATCTCTTTTTTAATGGAATGGGAAGAATTAGCTTCTGAAGAAGACTTGAATAAAACTATTGATGCAATAAAAGCAAGGGGAGTAAATGTAATTGTTGTTAATAATAAAAAAGAGGCTTTGGAAAAAATAAAATCTCTAGTTCCAAAAGGAGCTTCTGTTATGAATGGTTCTTCAACAACATTAAATCAAATTGGCTTCGTTGACTACTTAAAATCAAAGACTCATGGTTGGAATAATCTTCATGAGGATATTCTTAATGAGAAAGATCCAATCAAGCAAGCTGAGCTGAGAAAACAATCAGTTCTCTCTGAATTCTATCTTGGAAGTGTTCATGCAGTTGCAAAAACTGGGGAATTGGTTATTGCTTCAAATTCAGGTAGCCAATTGCCCAACATCATATTCACTTCAAAAAATGTAATATTTGTAGTTGGAACGCAAAAAATAACTACTGATTTGAATTCTGCAATTGCTCGTGTAAGAGAATATGTTCTTCCACTTGAAGACAAAAGAATGAAAAGTGTTGGCATGGGAGGAAGTTTCATTTCAAAGCTCCTTATTTTTGAGAAAGAACAGCCATTCATGAACAGGAAAATACATTTAGTCTTTGTAAAAGAAAAACTTGGATTCTAAATTTTATTCAGCGAATCGTCCAACTTTTTACTTTCATCCAAAAATTTCTTTCTTACTTCCTTGGCGAAAGGATTCATTGTTTCAATATTCTCAAACAATTCATTTGAATCATCCTTTATTATATTCACAATGTCAATTAAATCATCAAAAGTTCTTGTTGTTATTTTTGTTTTATGAATTTTCATGTTTTCAATTGTTCTTCCTATAAAATGTGTCAATGCCTGGGAGTAAGACATTGCCTTGTCATGTTCTTCAGCAGTCATTTCCATTACAATCAGTCCTAAAGATTCGCAGAATTTTTTCACTTCGTCAAATTTCTTTGATCTTACATCGCAAAGTGCAATTTTCATTCCTTTTATTGAATCTTTTGCCGATTGCGGTCCGAACATTGGATGCGTTCCGATTATTTCAACTTCTTTTGGAAGAATTTCCTTCATTGCCTTGCATGGAAACATTTTCACAGAGCTGACATCAAGAACTAAAGTTCCTTTTTTCAGTTTATTTCTTATGAGATTCAAAACTTTTTCCAAAGATTCAATTGGAGTGGCGAGAATTACAATATCCTGTTTTGCAGTGTTCTCCAAATTTTCAAATTTCACTCCGATTTTGTTTGCTTCATCTTTTTTGTCAACAATATCTGTTACAAAAACTTCCGCTTTTGCTTTCAAATGCTTTGCCATGAACTGTCCAAAGCTTCCAAAACCGATTATTCCAATTTTCATCATGATAAAATTAACAAAAGCTTTATAAACATATTTTTTCATTACAATTTCGTACTAATTACAAATTCAAAATGGC
>CAZIET010000042.1:0-4457 GCA_964538405.1 Candidatus Woesearchaeota archaeon | reverse complement strand
GGAGTCAATGAAGATGTTGCCCATGTATCCAAAACTTTTGTCTCTGGTATGGTGTTAGATTTACATTTTGGACATTTTTTTGTTGTATTTGTAGGATCAACGGGAAGTTCAGATTCTTTTGCTAGTATAACCTCATCGCATTTTTGACAATACCAAACGGGAATAGGAATTCCGAAATGTCTATCTCTTGAAATAATCCAGTCCCAGTCCAAACCATTTACCCAGTTATCATATCGCTTAATCATATGATTGGGAAGCCAATTTATTTTCTTTGCCTGAGAAATAAAGTCCTTTTTGAATTCCAAGATTTTTACAAACCATTGGGTTGTCGGAATAAATTCTATTTCAGTCCCAGATTTTTCATATACGTTGACAAAATGCTTTATTTTTTTCTGTTCTTTGATTAAATCTTTTTTCTTCAAATCCTCTAATATCTTCTCTCTTGCTTTTTTTACATGAAGACCAGTATATGGAGATACATTTAGAGTTCCATCTTTATTCAGAATTATTTTAGGTGTTAGTTTGTGTCTCATTACTGCATCGAGATCATATTTGTCTCCGTAAGAACAGATCATCAAAACCCCGGTCCCTTTTTCCATATCTGCAGATTGATCTTCTATGATTGGAACTTCTTGGTTGAAAATAGGGACAATCGCCTTTTTGCCAGAAAACTTTTTGTTTTTCTTATCATTAGGATTTATGAAAACTGCCACACAAGCTCCTAAGAGTTCAGGT
Source organism: Candidatus Woesearchaeota archaeon (assembly GCA_964538405.1). Lineage (GTDB taxonomy): Archaea > Nanobdellota > Nanobdellia > Pacearchaeales > GW2011-AR1 > JAGVWT01. The sequence goes on along the minus strand of CAZIET010000042.1, from coordinate 3,722 downwards.
CTCGTAGTTGCAATCAATAACTCTTCTTTTGAATCTTTGATTTTGAATCTTAAGGTCGAAAAGAATGTTTCTTGTTCCTTATCTTCCAATTCAGCTTGAGCAACTGCTGTTTGAAAAGTCGTATCCCAAATTGTTGGGAATTCTTTTTTGTATATCAGTCCTTTTTTGTATCCTTCTATGAAGTATTTTTGAGAAATCTTTCTTGCATCATCATCAATTGTTGAATAAATCTTTTCATAATCACAAGATATTCCTAAATCTTTCCAATCTTGCACAAAAGAAGGTAAAATTTCCTTTAGGGTCTTTAAGCATAATGTGATAAAGTCGGTTCTTGACATATTTTTACTGACAACATTTTTGGTTTTCTCTATTAACTTCTCTGTTGGCAATCCATTGTCATCTGTTCCAAAAGGATAAAAAACACTATATCCATTCATTCGTTTATATCTAGCAATAAAATCCATCTGTGAATACATGAATGCATGACCTATATGCATGGCTCCAGAAACCGTTGGGGGCGGTGTATCTATAGAATAATTTTTCTTTTTGAACTCGGTTTTGTAAATTTTCTCCTTCTCCCAAAAAGCCGCTATCTTTACTTCCGACTCCTTTAAACCCATAACTAAGAAAGAAAAAATATAATTATAAACCTATTCAAAAACTTTTTATAGTTCCCATAACTGAGGAATTTATGGCAAATGAAGGAGTAAGTCTACCGGGAGCATTTGGTGGATTGATGAGGTTCAATGAAGAATATGCTAGTGTTTTCAACATAACCCCAACCCAAGTTATTTTATTTGTTGTGGGAATAGTCGGTTTTAGAATTCTGTTGGAGTTTATTTACTAAAAGGTCACACCAACAGGTCTTCCACCTTGCCCTAATTTCTTCTGCTCTTCTAAAGCTCTTCTATAAGCATTTTCATCTATTCTGTGATAAACGACTGCATATACTCTATCTCCCTCCGCTCTTCTTGGGATATATCCTTCTAACTCATAAGCGTTGTATGAACCAGTAGCATTGTCTGTTATATCTTGTTGTAAGGAAGGGTCACTCCTGTCTTTTCCTGTTTTAAGAATAGGGGGCGAAGATTTTAATGGAGATACTGCTTGCTTTGTCAATTTAACAAATCGGCCTCCATCATCACTTGCAAGTTCAACTAATTCTCTCTTAGCCATATAAAACACCAAACAAAAACATTTTTTAAGCATTTATGTGATGTAATTCCATGTTCAATATGGACCCCAAGAAGATGCAGGAAATGATGAAAAAGATGGGAATCAATCAGGAATCTATTGAAGCTTCTGAAGTCATAATAAAAACCCCTGAAAAAAACATAATAATTGAAAATCCTTCTGTAACTAAGATAAAAGTCCAAGGTAATGAAAGCTTCCAAATATCCGGAGATATAAGGGAAGAATCTGGAATTTCAGAGGAAGACATAAAAACAGTAATGAAGCAGACCGGGGCAAGCAGAAAAGAGGTACAAGAATCCCTCAAGAAAACTGGAGATTTGGCTGAATCCATACTGGAACTTGCAAAATAGATACAAAAAGCTTTATAAAGAAAAATATAAAAAGCCCATATTCCTTATAGGATTCGCTTCTACTGAAGTTTTGTGCGTATATGGAAGACATAATTCAAGAAAAAATAAGTGCCGACCATTTGTTGTATGTTAGTCTAAAATATACCAAAACTTGCGATGTTATATTGAATCTTATCCTGCGGTGGAGGAGGATGATTGAAGTAAGCATTGACAAAGTTTTGGAAAAGGCAAAAAAGAAAAAAATGATTCCATCCATTCCAACCAACCCAACAGCAAAAATAGACACGGTAAAAAAAATATTAAAATCTGACAAGAATTTCCAAGAAACAATTGAAATGTATGAGATGTTCAGAAAGATTGAAGAGTTGAGAAAGGAAAGAATTGGTGAGTTCAGAAAAAATGTAACATTGAAAGTTTTCTATCGTGGCGAAGAGATTGATATCAATTTGGAAAAATTGAAAGAATATGCGGACAAATTGGAAAAGTTTATAAGCACCACAAAGCAATTTTTAGTACAGAAATGAAAATTTCTACTAAAAATGAGCAGACTTATTGTAATTACTTCTGGAAAAGGTGGAACCGGAAAAACTACCACTGCAATAAATCTCGGTGCGGCTATAAAATATTTTAACAAAGATGTTGTAGTTGTCGATGGTAACATGTCAACCCCTAATGTAGGAGTCTTTCTTGGCTCCCCTGAAGTTCCTGTAAGCCTAAATCATGTTCTGTCTGACAAGGCAGAAATGGAGGAAGCGGTTTATGAGCATGAATCTGGAATGAAAATAATTCCATCTTCTCTTTCATTAAAAGAATTGAGAAAACTTAAACCAGAAAAAATGAAAGATCATAAAAAAGATTTCAAGAAAATTTCTGAATATATTATTATTGACAGTGCGGCAGGACTTGGAATTGAAGCACTGTCTGCAGTTGATCTTGCAGATGAATTGATTATTGTCACAAATCCTGAAATTCCTGCAATTACTGATGCATTGAAGGCGATTAAGCTTGCAGAACAAAAAAGGAAAACAATTCTTGGAGTCATAATAACAAAGGTAAGAATGGATGAAACAGAAATGGATCCAGATTCTGTAAAGGAAATGCTTGAAATTCCAATTCTTGGGATGGTTCCTTATGATATGGATATCTCAAGGGCAATGAACATGAAGAATGCAGTTGTTTATACGCATCCAAAGTCAAAATCCGCACGCGCATACAAGGAAATTGCGGCAAGAATAATCAATGAAAAATATGATTCTGAAAAAGATAGGGAAAAATTGCTTGAAAAGTTCTTGAAAAAGTTGAAGTTGAAGAAATAAAGCTTCTAAATTCTATCGTGACAAATAGCGTCGTATAAATACTTCCTTCTAAAGGTTTAAAAATAGTAATTAGTGTTATTCTTTGGAGTTAAAAGGATGAAAAATTATATTATAGGATTATTTGCAATGCTGCTTGTAGTTGCTTTTGTCGTAACAATAAATCCAGTTACTGGTTTATTACCAAGTTTGAATACGGGCAAGGTTCTTGAATTTCACTTTAACAATCAGGCATCTTATGGTGAAAATAATTCGTTTGTTTATGACTTTTCAAATAATGGAAACAGTGGAACAGTAAGCGGAGCCACTTTTAACAAAAATTTGGGATTGAAGGGAGCATATGAATTCGACGGAATTAATGACAAGATAACTGTCAAGGATTCGGATAGTCTAAGCCCAAGCACAACGGGAGCATTCACTGTAGTCTATTGGGCAAAATTCAAGCAAACAAAATTCGTTGGCGAAGGAAGCAGTAAGAACTATGTAAATTTCCTTGGAAAAGGGAGATATGGAAGCAACCCTTCAAATGAATTCCACTTTAGGCAATACAACGGTTCTAATGCCGAAGGAAGGAACAACAGGATTAGTTTTTACGTTTTCAATCCTGAAGGTGGACTTGGAGCAGGCAGCTATTTCCAAGAACCGATAAACACCAATAAATGGATGATGATTGTGGGAATCTACAACGGAACCCATGTCCAAATATGGAAAAATGGGGTTCTAAAAGACACAGATCCCTTAAGCAATTATAACATTATTATGGAAAACGGAGACGCTGAACTTAGTTTTGGAGGATACAGCCTGGATGAATACCAAGATAAGTATTGGAAAGGTTCCCTGGATGAAGTAAGGATGTATAATAGAG
>CAZIET010000041.1:0-4755 GCA_964538405.1 Candidatus Woesearchaeota archaeon | reverse complement strand
CATTGGTTTTGATAAAACCGGACGGAGTAAAGAAAAGCATCATTGGAAAAATCGTTTCCAGATTCGAAGATGCAGGATTGAAAATAGTTGCAATGAAAATGGTTTGGGTCGACGAAAAATTCGCACAGAAGCATTACAAACTCGATGAAGAATGGGCAAAAAATGTTTATACTAAGACAAAGACAACAAGAGAGAGTCAGGGGCATCCCTTTCCATTCAAAGATCACATGGAATATGGGGGAATGATTCAAAAATGGAACATGGAATTCCTGCAAGAAGGTCCAGTTGTTGCAATTGTTTTGGAAGGGCCACACGCTGTAGAACTTGCAAGAAAAATTACAGGACACACAGAGCCGAGACAAGCCCCTCCAGGAACAATAAGGGGAGATTTCGCATCAGTGGAAAGCTATGCTGTCGCAAACGACAATGAAAGAGTATTGAGAAATTTGATTCACGCTTCAGATTCTCCAGAAAACGCATTAAGAGAAATAGATTTGTGGTTTTCAAAAAAAGAAATGCATCCAGATTACAAAACAGTTCATGAGATGCTTTTGAACCGCAAATAGATTTTTATTCTAAATTCATGATTAATTATATGGCTCCCATCGTCCAGCCCGGATAGGACATAACTTTGCGGAAGTTAAAACCTCGGTTCAAATCCGAGTGGGAGCATTAGAATTCTAACTCACAAATTTTAAAAACAGATTTCTCAAATTATCTTGATGGATCTTGCACAAGTACTGGGGTGGATAGCCACAATTCTTTTTTCTATTATGATTATTCCGCAGATGATAAAAACAATTCAGTCAAAAGATACCAAGGGAGTAAGTCTATTGCTTTTTGTTATTTATCTGGTTGCTAACATCATTGCGCTCGCCTACGCATTTCTGATTTCCCAGTCGCCATTGATAATAAAATATGCCATAGCGATTGTGACAACAGTATTTTACATAGGATTATTTTTTTATTATACTGTAACATATCCTAAAAAGAGAATTCAATAGCAAAAAATATAAACCATTGTTCTTTCTAACATTATGTCCGAAAGAGGTAGATATTTTGATACTTATCCTTATCACTGTCTAAGATATCTTTTTGGCAAGTTAGGAGCTGAATTTGTCACAGCAGGGGGAGAAGGGAATCCAGACAGAGTATATCGTTATGAAATCAACAGAGCTCTTCGTGAAGGGGTATTAGAATTAAGAGATGATCCAGAACAATTTCAACCTAATATGACTACTCACTTTAATATAAACAAACCACCTCAACCAATCAGAACATTTAAACTTACTTTTTTAGGTAGATTAAAATTTGGGCTATTAGAAGAGCAAACAGAAAAAGAGTATGCTATTGCTTCTTAAGATTCCCTTCAATAACATAATAAAAGTTTTTCTTTGCTAAGTTATTGACATATTTCACAAAGCTTCTTGTTTCTTGTTTAAGATTTACCAAAAAGAATGAATTTTGTTTTGGAGAAACTATAATCTTTTCTTTTTTCAGTTCAAAAATCTTCATTCCACCAAATTCATCCTTCCAATTATCTGTGAAAAACAACATGAAAATCAAACCTTTGTCCTTTTTCAATTCATCATGAAGCAAGGTATAATTTCTATGCTCAAATTTTCTAAGGCTTAAGTCAATACTTAATTTTCTTCCGGAAATCTTCTCAATAAAACTCAGAAAAGAGTCATCAAAAAACAATTGCAAAATATTCTTTGGAATTTTTGAATAAGAATAAGAGAACTTGTTTGGAAAATCAGATTTAATGAATTTTAATTTTGAAACATCTCTAAAAATACTGTTATAGGACTTGCCTTCAAAAAAATCATCTAACCTTACAATTCCCTCTTTATCCAAGGTATTGTTTATTTGTTTTGTGATATCTTCATTCAAATAAAAACTGTTTATCATTAGTGAAACCATCCTGCTATCGCGTATCTTTTCTTTTTAGTAAGAACTTCCTTAACTGCATGAAAGCTTCTTTGGGAAACTTCAAACAAAATTATTGAATTCCACATGGGGATGAATCTTTTCACAATCTTTGTGGGATCATTTTTTACCCTGTTATAAAAAACAAGTTCTCCACCATCCCTTTTTGAAAAATTCTTTGTTAAATAATAGACATATGCAATTTTTCTCTTTTCAAGCCTATCATCATGCGGCAAGAGATAGTCTGTGTTCCCATAAAGAGTTCCAGCCACGTCAATTTTCCCTGAAAGTTTTTTTCCAGTAATATCCGAAATAAAGCCTAAAAATTCTTTTGATGAAAACATAGTATAAAATGAGTTTAATGTTTTATTTCTTGAGAATTTTAAATCATCGGTTTGTTTGAATCTGAACAGGTCACTTTCTTTTAATTTGAATTCTTCTTTTTGTAAACTTTTAAGAATAAGTTCAGAAAAATTGGATGGTAAAAAATTCTTAATCAAAACATATCTAAAAGGTTTGGATTTGGAAAACTCCTTCCTTAGATTAAAAATATTATGTTTTAATAGGTGTTGCATAAATAAAAAAATAAAAACAAGTATTAAACCTTTTCAGTTATGCTATTCTATCAATGGATTGTAGACTCTTCTGTTTATCCCAAAATCCCCAAAAATTTTATCTGCACAAGAGTATCCACTTCTAACTGCAGTTTCCATGCATTGAGTAAATGAATTTGTCCAATCACCCGAAAGATAAAAATTGCTTATTGGCGTCTTATTACTTAGTTTGTTTTTCCTGCTTCCCACGAATGGTGCATAAACAACATATGGAATTCTATGAACGTGAGCATGAATTAGTTTGGCATTCATTTTTGGAAAAGCTTCTTTTAATTCGTTCAAGGTCAGTTTTATTATTTCGTTATCGCTTAATCCATGATATTTTTTACTAAAAATTATATTGCTCATAATGTATGAATATTTCCTTCTTCTTTTGGATATGTTTGATTTGTCATAAAAATCCGTATTCACGAACTTTGAAGTTCCATTTAAATTGACAGGCGCCCAAAATTTTTCATTTGTGATTTTTCTATCAAACCACAGAAATACTGCCAAATAAGGAACTCCTTGAAAATTGTTTAACTTTCTAAAAAAGTTGGTATTTAATGTTTTCTTTGGAAGAACTTCCCGCAGATCTACTGGATGAAATGTTGAAACGTACAGGTCTGATTTTATTTTCTGTGTTTTTCCATTAACCTTTACTACAATATGCTCAATTTGGTTATTTTTAATATAAATTTTCTTTACTTCATGGTTTCTCAAAATTTTTCCTTTTCTTTTGTTCAAGTACTCCTCGGCATTTTTTGTATAAACGTCTCCCAATCCCACTCTTGCAAATCCAATATGGTGGTGTTTCAATTGTGACCAGTGTTTTACAAGAAGTGCAAATTCTGCGGCAGAGCATTTTTCTAAGGGTATGTTCAGCATACTCAGAACAAAAAACCTCATGAAATTTTCTATCATTCCATTTGAAACATGATTGTTTCTAAGAAAATTGTAGGCACTAATGTTGTCTAACTTCTCAAGCTGTTCTTCGGATGAAAGCCCAAGTCGAAGTATTAATGGAATAATGCTCAATTTATCATATATACTAACAAAATCTGTACTCATTATCATTGGCCCCAACCATATATGGGGTTTATTTGTGGTGGATCTTATTTGACAATGCTTTCCTGAAGCCACTACATCGATAAAGTTAGTTCTTTCCCACAAAATCTTGTTTGTTGATCCAATTCTTTTGATGAAATGACGGAAATTATTGTAGGCAGTCACAAAAATATGCGGTCCAATATCCACCGGATCGTGCATTTTTCTGTCAATAACATTGCTTGCCCTTCCGCCGAGATAATTCTTCTTTTCCAAAACAGTTACCTTGAATCCTTCGTCAGCCAATTCTGTAGCAAGAGAGAGAGAGAGACCTGCTAATCCCGCCCCAAGAATCAAAACCTCTTTCATTATAAAAAAATTAAAACTAATTATAAAAACTTAATCAATCACTCTGCTTCATCTTTTAATCCCGTTTCTGTAAGATAAAACATGGTTTCATTTTCAGGAAGATTTGGGGCATCAATCATTTTTGCAACTCTGCTTCCCTGTTTTCCTCTTCTTAAGTAGATTCTATACGTGCTTCCGTGTCCCACGATATTCCCCCCGATTGCAACCGTAGGATCTCCAAACATTTGCGCGGGATTTGCCATGACTTGGTTTGTCACATAAACTGCAATATTGTGAGTCTCAGCCAATTTCATCATATCGCTTACATACTTTCCCAATTTGTGCTGTCTTTCGGCAAGTGTCCCTCTTCCCGCATACTCTGCTCTGAAATGCGCAGTTAATGAATCTATTATAAGCAGTTTTATTGGTTCGCCACTTCTCGCCATCTCACCAATTTTTTCAAGTAAAAGCATCTGATGATCCGAATTAAAAGCTCTAGCCACGAAGATATTTTTCAGAACTTTTTCTGGATCTGCCCCGATTTTTTCAGCCATCACTTTTATTCTTTCCGGTCTAAATGTTCCTTCAGTGTCAATGAATGCTGCCTTTCCCTCTGCCCCCCCTTGTTCCTTCGGTAGTTGCACATTTATTGCAAGAACAAACCCTACCTGTGATTTACCACTACCATAAGCTCCAAAAGTTTCGGTTATTGCTTTACTTTCGACTCCTCTCCCTCCAAGAAGCTGGTCAAAATTCTTGCTTCCCGTAGTAATATGAATAATATTCTCTCTTTTCTTTGCATATTCCATTCCGTCTACAAACCCCAAATTAAGCATGT
>CAZIET010000040.1:3394-5033 GCA_964538405.1 Candidatus Woesearchaeota archaeon | reverse complement strand
CTTGTTTTTGTTTCGCCGTTTATTTTGTCGATTCCAATTCCGTTTTTTCTCACTATTCTTTCTATAGAAACTTCATTACTATCAATAGAAAATACCCTGTCTGTATTTTCAAAAACCAATTCAACGGAAGCTTCCTTCGCCGGCGCAACTTCCTTTGTTCCTAAAAAAATCAGATTCCCAGATTTTGAAGCCCGCATGGATTTTATGCTAAGCCTTCCGAGAACAAAACATAGAGCATCTGATAGGTTAGACTTCCCGCTGCCATTTGGACCCACTATTGAATTAATCTCATTTGTAAAAGGTAATTCCGTCTTTCGAGGAAAACTCTTGAAGCCATGCATCACCAGTCTTTTTATATAAGGCATATATACAGAATAAAGAGGAACTTTTTAAGAGTTTTTATTGAAATTAACTAAAATAATATTCTTTCTGATCCATCCCATACCATCTACCTTCTCTTCTATACAGTATTTGATCCGCCGCCATCTTAAACTCCATTCTGTCCTCTTGCATATTATTACTCTCTAAAAGTTGCTGAGCATATGCAATAAAAGAATAAACAAAATCTGCATTAGGGTTTCCCGAAGACCTTAGATCAAATTGGTCTTCTTCGCTCTCCAAAACACCTATTCTAATTTGAGTTGCTGCTATTAAAGCGTCAAAAGTAGCAGTAGACCCAGATCTTGATCGATGGGCTATTTGTCGAAGTTGCCATGGAGTGGCTCCATTAAATGTGTATGTAAACAAAAGTCCAGCTACTTTTGAAACAAGACTCCCTTTAAACTTTCTATCTTTTTCAACTTCTCTTATATCAATTATCACGTCCGGTTCAATATCCACGCTAACCATAGGCTTCTGTTTTATTATTTATTTAAAAGAATTTATATTCAAAACTACAATTCCTTCTGTTCAAGTTTACCCGCAGCATCCTTCCATGTAGCCCAAGATTTCCTGAAAATTCCGTCATTATGATATTTTTTCAGGTTTTCATGCAAAAATTTTATTGTCTGAGGATCATGTGAATATCCAGAGCCGATTTCATTCCCATATTTTAGCTTAAGCTTGTCCATTTCCCTTTCTCTCGTATCCTTTGCAATTATTGAAGCGGCTGAAACAGCTATATGATTTACATCTGCTTTATGCTCGCATGAAATCTCCAAATTTTCAGGATTTTCTATATGTCTTAAAAGATAGGACTTCCAGCCTTCAGTGTTTACGGAAGGGCAATCAAGAACCACTTTTATTTTGTCAAATCCTTTGTTTATTCTGTTAATTATTTTGGCACATGCTATTGCTTCCACATCATTCAAATTAATTCCTCTTTTGTTGTCTCCATCAATGTCATCCGGATAAACAATAACAACCTCAAATGTTTCTGCTTTTTCTCTTACTATATTTGCAAGAAAATCCCTTTTTTTCACAGTTAATTGCTTGCTGTCCTTTACACCCATCTTTCTGAGCTCTGCTTCTTTTTCTTGGTTAATCAACACACCACATAATACCATTGGACCAAGAACTGGCCCGCGACCGGCATCATCAATTCCTAGAATTAACATTATACTTTGAAAAGTACAGAATTTTTAAGGATTTCGCAATTAACTAAGCGACCCTATCATTCTTCAAATCTTTTCGCCATTGA
>CAZIET010000040.1:0-3384 GCA_964538405.1 Candidatus Woesearchaeota archaeon | reverse complement strand
CCATTGAATATGTGGGGCTGACAACTCATTATGTAAATTATTAAGTCTTCCAATAACATCATTTGCAAGAGCAACATTTGAATTTACTACCCCTAGTTCTCTATTAATCCTCTCAGTTGCCTTTGATGCTTCATCAAGCGTTACTGAATTTTGTGAATTTAGTGTAACATTTACTTTGAAGGGGGATTCTTCATAAGTATTAACATCACAATAAGAAAACATATCTTCACGTCTGAATCTTGTTCTTTGGGTCCATGAGGTGCTATCGCTTAAAAATAATTTCCTTGTCCTTGGTAGATTAACCATAATATAAGGGGTAAGAATCACACAATCAGCAAATCTTATATCTTGTGGATATGCACGATCTAAATCCCTTTTATCTTTACCTCTTAAACTGTCCATTTTCTCATTAGTTTCTTGTTCTTTTAATCTTAAAAGTTCTAAATACCTTTCTCTATCCATAACTCTTGCTGCATCTACCCAAACATCTATACCATCAGAACCATATCCATGTTTGTGGCTATGGTATCGAGTAGCATGAGAAACCATTCTGATTTTTCCATCATCAGGTAATTCTGCAAGCCTCTTAGCCGTTTTTGCCATGTCTTCTAATGTAAATGAATTAGTATCGTCATCAAATGCAATCGCACTTAAATAAGACTTTTCACCACCCCTATAAAGTGGAGGTCTACTAACATCGTTTGTTTGCCTAACTATAACATCTTTTGATTCTAAAATTTCGGGTTTTTGTTCTCTTCTTTGCCATGCTTCAATTTTTTCAGTAGCAGTTGCCAAACCGCGTGAAACTCTACCAAAACCTTGAGGAGAAACAACATAAAATAACCCGTCTCTTTGGAACATAACGGGCTTAGAGGAACTTAAACCACTAACGACATCCAAGACAAAATCAATAGCATAAGCCATAAAAGAACTAATAGTATCTGTTTATAAAATTTATTATATGTCAACATATATGTTAATTACAAGTATGATAATCAAAGTTTCACACCCAGTGCAGGAGAGATATGGGAATTAAAGTGATTTAGGCTTTGGTTTTTTCGATCTTGTAAGATTCATAAAGAAGATATGCTAATTGAAAAGTAGACATGGTGTATGCTAATGACTCCCAATTTTCTATTTTTATCACATGTGCTTTATGAACAATTTTATGTCTTAGTATTATCATCTTTTTTATAGTATTTAGCATTCTAATCAAAGTGTCCATATCTTTAGGTATAGATGCAACTGTCCCAAAACTTCTTAAGATAAATCTTGTTAATTCTTTTTCAGCTTTAGGGAAATTCTTTACTCTTCCATCCTGAATCCTATTTTTTATTTTTGGAAATTCAAAATCTTTTTTAGTTGAGATTATCTCTTCAAAATTCTTTTCTAATTTCAATAAATCACATAAAAATAAAATATCTTCCATATTCTGGAAATTCATTTCCTCTACTAAAATTTCTGATATTTTTATCTTATTTTTATTTATTTCTTCTAGATCTTTTATTCCAAATCTCATAGATTTAAATCTCTTAAAGTCTTTGATTGCCTCAAAGTTTATGACTTTTTTATTTATTGATTCTTTAAACATTTCACTCAAAAAATACTCTAAACATGATACCAGAAAAACTATGTATTGTGTCCTAGATTGATATTGTTCTATTTTGGGAAATTTCCTCATAAAAATCTTTCTTTCTAAATATAGCGCATTTATTATCTTTTTTTCAAATTTACCATACACATCCCCTTTCTGAGCAAATATTCTATTTTCTAAAATCCTATTTTTCTTGAACATTTTCTTCCGACGCCGTAAACACGCCCAGTGCAGGAATCGAACCTGCGTGCCCCGAAGGGCGCGGATTAGCAATCCGCTGCAATACCATTATGCGAACTGGGCATGAAAAAACAAGGTTTTGATGTCTTTTAAAATTTTACATATGGAAAATTTATATATTAACTTTTACAATAATAATTATGCAAAAGAGGACATGGTTTATCATTATTGGTATAATACTCTTTGTTGTTATTGCAAGCTTCTTCTTGAAGAATCTTAATCTTGATCCAGATTATAAAGCGGAAGTTGAAAGGCAAAACATTGAGAAAAAAGCCCATGCAGAAAACGCCCAAATGACTTTTGAGGTAAAAGCTCCTGAAAACACTATTGAAGGGGACACAGTATGGATTTACTTGCATAATCAAAAAGGATACAAAATGGAAAAGATTGGTGATTTCACCTACAATATAAATGTTTCAATCAATGAACTGCCTGAACTCACAGAAAATGGCAATGTAAAATACAGATACAGCAGAAATGGTTATGATTTTCACACGGCAGAATATCTTGAAGAAGATACAAACAATTATTTCTGGAGGGAAAAAGGAAGAAAAACAGCATTCGAAAACGGAAAAACCCAAAAAGACGAAATTGAAAGATGGAGATGGTTTCCTCCCGTAGGAACTCCAATAGTAAAAACATCAAACATAACTCCAGAGGGAAACTTTTTACCAAGAATTAAAGGAATGGAATTCAGATCTGGACAGATCATAGAGGACTTGTATGTTGACGCATTTGACGATTTCTTCAATTCAACTGCAAAGCATTTGAAAGAAACAGGATACAGGTGGGTTGAGTTAGATCCTCCAGAGCAAATGACTTTGGTTGATGGAATGCCTAAAGTAATTAATAAAATAGGAGAAGCTCCAAATTATCCCAATGAAGAAAAACTGAAAGAAGAAATCCTCGCATACAAAAAAGAAGGATTGAAAGTTGTATTGGCCCCTCAGATGTGTTGTGAAATAATTGATTTTAGTAATAGAAGTGATGAATGGTGGGATGCTTATTTTTCAGAAGTAGAAAAGTTTTTGGTTAGAATGGCAAAAGTAGCAGAAGAAACAGGTGTGGATTCATTCCATTATGCTGCTGGAGCAGATTATCAAGGTTCAGACAAGGATGAAAGGTGGAGAAATCTTTTCAGGGAAATAAGAAAACACTATTCTGGAGAAGTTGGGGAAATGGTGTGGAATTTTGAAAATTATGGAATCATTCCGGAAGCTAAAGATATCACATGGGGAAATGAATTGGATTATTTTTACATTGCCATTGACGCTCCAATTTCAACAAAAGATAATCCCACAGATGAAGAACTGGAAGAAAATGCTGGAAAAGTTCTTGACGGCGCTAAAGAACTTAATACAATGTATGGCAAACCAGTTTTCGCAAGAACAACATATTTCAACGTAAAAGAAACATGGAAAGGGAATAGTTTTTACGATATAGGTTCAGTTCCTTGGATAAGCGAGTCAGAAAAATCGCTTCAAGAAAGTATCTATGAATTCAAGCCAGAAGACCAAGCAAGAGTTGTAAATGCATATTTCCATGCAATT
>CAZIET010000039.1:3494-5074 GCA_964538405.1 Candidatus Woesearchaeota archaeon | reverse complement strand
AAGTTTGATGTAGTTTTTTCTTCTGACTTGAAGAGAGCAGCAGAATCAGCTAAAATTAGTTTTGAAAGCAAAGTAAAAATTGTTCAAGACAAAAGATTAAGGGAATGTGACTATGGTAAATTCAACGGAAAACCATCAAAAGTTGTTGAACCTATGCAAGAAGAGAATATAACTAAAAAATTTCTTGAAGGCGAAAGTTATGAGGATGTTAAAAAAAGGATTATAGATTTTCTAAAATTTTTGTATAAGAATTATTATGGAAAACATGTTGCTATCATTGCACATAAAGCACCCCAACTAGCTTTGGATGTAATTTTGAAAAACAAGAGCTGGGAAAAAGCTTTTGCAGAAGATTGGAGAAAAAAGAAAGCTTGGCAGCCGGGATGGGAATACTTTGTTGATGAAAAAATAATGATTGAACCAAAGTTAGATAGCATTCAAGGAATAACTCAAAAATTAGATCTGAAGAACAAAACAGAAGAAATAAACAAAATTGCATTGTCAAAAGCGTTCTTTTTCCCAACAGCGAGTATTTATGGAAGTAGTTCCGGATTTTACACTTACGGACATTTGGGAAAAGCTTTGAAAAATAATTGGGAAAATTTGTGGAGAAAACACATTTTGTCATTAGGAGATAATTTTTACGAAATGCAAAGCAATAATATTCTTCCAGAAAAAGTTTTCATTGCCTCGGGACACGTGGAAAAGTTCAATGATCCAATGACTGAGTGCAAAAAATGCCATTCTAGATACAGGGCAGATAATTTGCTTGAAGACAATGGGATAAAAAATCCCGAAACCTTGAGTATGGATGAAATGACAAATCTAATCAAAGAAAAGAAGATCAAATGTATTAAATGTGGAAATATGGATTTCTCTGAAGTAAAACAATTCAACATGATGTTTTCCGTGAATGTCGGTTTTAATCAAGAAAAAGCATACCTAAGCCCTGAAACTGCACAGGGAGTTTACATACATTTCTTAGAACAATTCAAAGCAACAAGAGAGAAGCTGCCATTGGGTTTGGCTATAATAGACAAGGCTTACAGAAATGAAATTTCTCCTAGGCAGGCATTTTTTAGGTTAAGAGAGTTTACCCAAGCAGAATTACAAATATTCTTTGATTCGGAAAAGATAGATGAACATGAAAACTGGAATGATGTAAAAGATTATTCTCTATTGATAAAGTTTTCAGACAAAGACAAAATAAATGAATTAAAAGTTGAAGAATTAAACATTAAACACAAGATCCCAAAGTTTTATTTGTTTCACGCAACAAAAGTGCAGCAATTTTACCTAAATACTCTGAAAGTTCCTAAAGAAAGATTTAGATTGAGGGATTCCCCCAATCCGAATTTTACCAGTTCGTTTTTTCCTTTGTCCTTTTTCACTTCGACTGCTTTGATAGAGTGAATTCCGATATCGAGTCCAATAACATTCATAGACGGTTTCTTTTCACTGGAAATTTTAGCAGATTAATTATCCCCTAGCCATAAAATTTTTGATTCCGAGGAGAGTTGTTTTTTGCCAACCGCCGGGTATTTGCCTCTGTACTTAAAGATTACTGCCGGTTTAGTTGA
>CAZIET010000039.1:0-3484 GCA_964538405.1 Candidatus Woesearchaeota archaeon | reverse complement strand
AAAGATTTATATTGAGGGAGTTATCTGAGGAAGAAAGAGCATTTTACAATAAAATACATTTTGATGTTGAAGTGAACTTTGATACATTGAATGGATTCAAGGAAGTTGCAGGAATACATTATAGGGGAAGCCACGATTTATCTGGACATCAGAAGGTTTCTGGAAAGAATATGGAAGTTTTCTACGACGGAAAAAAGATTTTACCACATGTACTAGAATTAAGCTTCGGTGTTGACAGGAATGTTTGGATGTTATTGGATTTATTTTATGCGATTGGAAAAGAAGGAAGTATGCTTAAGTTTCCACCAAATTTGGCGCCTGTTAAAGCGGCGATCATTCCAATAGTAAAGAAAGAAGAGTTTGAAAAAATAGCAAGAAATATTTTTGATAAGTTAAAGGAGGATTTTAATGTCGTTTATGACTCCTCGGGAAGCATTGGAAGAAGATATGCTCGAAATGATGAAATAGGAACTCCTTACTGTATAACAATTGATGGAGATTCAATAACTAATAAAGATGTAACTATACGTAACCGTGATAATCAAAAACAGATAAGGGTTAAGGTTTCAGAGTTGAAAGAAACTATTAAAAGATTAATTGAAGGCAAAATTGAGTTTGAAAAGGCTGGAAAACTTTTAAAGTAAACTTGTCTAATACTTTTATGAAAGACTGTATTTTTTGTAAAATAATCAACGGAGAAATTCCTGCTGAGAAAATATTTGAGGATAAAAGATATTTGGCCTTTTTGGACATAAATCCAATAAATCCTGGACATACTATCTTAATTCCAAAGAAACATACAGATTATCTTTTTGACTTGAATGATAAAGAATATAGCGAATTGATTATAAAGGCAAAGGAAATTGCACAAATTTTAAAAGATAGACTAATGCCTAAAAGAGTTGGACTTGCTGTTGAAGGATTTGCTGTTCCTCATGTTCATATTCATCTTGTTCCATTAAACAAGGGAAATGAGCTAAATCCCGAGAGAGCGAAAAGTATGAGTGCAGAAGATTTAAAGAAAATAGCTAAAAAAATAAAAATCTAAATTGTAAAAATGGCTGCTCGAGGATTCGAACCTCGGACCCCCGCCTTACTCAAAACTTTCTAGTTTCCATGAGAGCGGTGCTCTTAAACCAACTGAGCTAAGCAGCCTAGCAAAATTATTAAATGAGGATGATTTAAAAGTCTTAGTAAAATGGTTTTTGAAGAATTTTGGAAAGACTTATCTGAAACTTTAGGATTATTAGGATCAAATGTGGGTTTTGTAATTGGATTAATACAATTCATAGGTGGATTAATTGTAATTTACATAATCTTTACTGTATGGAAAATCATCATGGAAAGAAAAAATCGTAAAATGATTCAAGAAATGAGAAACGACATAAGGTTCATAAAAAATAGACTAAATAAGAAAAAATAATTATTTCTTTACCAAAGTCACTTCTATTGATGAAACTGTAACAGTTCTACCTTCCTTATTTTGCATCTCTTCACTATCAATAGAAATATTTTTTATTCTTATCTCTTTGTCTTTTAAGAATTTCTTCCTTATTACTTCAACAACATCCACAGCTGTTTTGATATGTTTTCCTCTTGCCTTTATTACAACTTCACTCCTGTTTTTAGTAGTGAACTGCATTACCACACTTGTCACATAATTCATGAAAGGCTTAGTCCCTATAAAAACAACGTTTTCATCCTTCTTTTCTTCTGCCATGTTACTTCTTTAGTTTCTCTAGTTTTTTTATTCTTGCCAAAAGTCCTGCCAACTGGTTTCTTATTTTTCTGCTTGGCATTGTATTGCTTCCGAGCATCTTCTTATTCTCTTCAAAGCTGTCTGTAAAATTAATCCCTCTCTTCATAAGAGTGGCTGCTGTTCTTCTTACAAGCTTTGACTTTATCTTTCCCATAATAGTCTACTTTGAGAGAGGTATTTAAAGTTTTTTACTCGACTTTGCCAATATCTTTCATATTTTCGAGCGCTTCTATCAAATCAGAGACTTTTTTTGGCAATTCGCCTAATGAAAGCACAGAATATTTGAGATTTAATTCGGAAGCTTTCTTTGCGGCCTTTATGATTTCCTTGTCAGTTATCTTCTTTTTGTTGTAGGCTGCCAATAATTGCTCTTCTTTGTCTTTTTTTATCCTTAACATTAATTCATCTTTTTTCAAGCCTTCAATGCTTAAGATTTCTGTTGAAGATTTGGATAAGAATTCCTTTACTCTTTCCAGGAATTTTTCGTTTGTTTTTGGCTTTGAAGTTTTCTTCTTTGTTTTTGGCGGTTTTTCTTTTTTGTCTATTTCTGTTTCTGGAATTTTAGCAACTTTTGTAATCAGTACCTCGATTGGTTTTTCCGCTTTCTTTATTTCCTGAATCGGTTTGAAATCCGCTTCCGAAACAGCAAAGTATCTCCAATAAACTTCGTGGTTATTGGTAAATGATATCGCAAAATCGTTAATTGCTCGCAATGCGACCCTGATAGCTGGTTGTTGTTCTGAATCTTTTAGGAATTTCTTTTCCCTTAAGAGCAAAAATGCCTCTTTCTCTTTGCTTTTCAGATATTCCGAAAATCTTTCCAGCATTGGTTCCTGTCCCGGAAGAAAGTACAATGGAGAACTTCCAACCCTCATGCTGCTTTGTTTTATTTTTCTGTCTGCAATTAGTTCTGAAAGGAATGCAGAGGCAAAAAGTATGCTTAATCCTGTATGTTTTGCCACATGTACGGGAAGGCTAGGACCTCGCGCCCTAAGTAATGAAACTATCTTCTCTTTTGTAACAGAAGCATCTTCAGGCATAGTTCTCTTAGAAACAAAGGATATTATAAATTTTCTCTCTTCAAGAAGGGAAGCCGATTTATAACGTAAGCAGAAACCATAATTATTATGAATGAGCCGAAAAACCAAATCCATTGATAATATGGAAGAGCTCCCAATACATTTGCGCATGGGCTAAAAACGCAGTTAACATTTAGGATTTCTGGCGTGAAAAATCTAGACAGAATAAATACAATTCCAACTTGAATAAAACTGAAATTCCATGCATTTGGTTCTACCGGACCAATCATTCTTACAGCTAAAAATGCTAAAGGTATTGTAAACAAATGCTGCAGACTTATTAATTTTCCAAGACTTAATCCTGTTTGTTCAAAGAAATAATCCGTAATGCCCAAAAAAGGGTTTCCTGTAATTAGGTAATAGACAAAATCGATATTCCATATTAAAACTGGAATTGTGAGAATGTAGAGCTGGCTTAGAATGATAAAATTATCCTTTCTTATCATTCCTATCCCAAGAATTATCATGCTTATGTAGCACATCCAAAGAATTTGTGTTGGTCTTCCATTGTAAAGTGAATTCAGAATTGCACCAACACCTATGAGAATGAAAAAAGTTCCGATTATGATCAAAAATACGTTCTGTTTTAAGGTTTTAGCCATTTTACTTCGTAAAAGGTCACATCGTTTTCATCATCCACTATTGC
>CAZIET010000038.1:919-5221 GCA_964538405.1 Candidatus Woesearchaeota archaeon | reverse complement strand
ATTTTTTTTTTTTTTTTCAGTTATGGAAGCACAATTGTAAATTACAATTTGTCAAAATCAACTTTGCTGGAAAAACCAGAAAAAGTTGCTCATATCATTGAAGTTGATGGAAAGAAAGTTTGCTTCTCAAAAAAACCAGGATTTTTTCCTGAAATGCTTAAAGACATTATAGAAAAAAGAAAGCAATATAAAAAGGAACTGAAAACAGAGGATAATTCCTTGAAAAGGGCTAGGAGCAATGCTTTCAAACTTTTGGCAAATGCCTCGTATGGTTACCAAGGCTTTTTTGGAGCAAGATATTACTGCCGTGAGGCAGCCGCAGCAACAGCGGCATTTGCAAGAAAAGCGATAAAAGATTCCATTGAAAAAATAAACAAATCAGGATACAAAGTAATCTACAGCGACACAGATAGCATAGCCTTTTTGATGGATAATAAAAAAGAAAAAGATGTTCTTGATTTTCTTAACAAATTAAATGATGAACTTCCGGGAATAATGGAACTAGAACTTGATGGATTCTATAGAAGAGGGATTTGGGTTACAAAAAGAACAGGAACTATTGGAGCAAAGAAGAAATATGCGCTGATTGAAAAAAACGGCAGATTGAAGATTCGTGGATTTGAAACTGTCAGAAGAGACTGGTGTCCTTTAGCTAGGGATGTTCAGAATAATGTCCTTAAGTACGTTCTTGAAGACGGAAATGAAAAAAGAGCGTTAAATTATGTTAAAGAAATAATCACTAAATTAAAGAAAAGAGAAGTTAAGAAAGAAGTGTTAATTATAAAAACCCAACTAAGAAAATCCTTAGAAGAATATAAGGCCATCACCCCACATGTGATTGCTGCAAGAAAAATGCAGGAAAAGAAAATCCCAATCACAATAGGAAATTTAGTTCAATATTTCGTAGCAGAAACAAAGGAAAAGAAGCTTGTTCGTGATCGAGTAAAACTTCCAGATGAAAAAGGGAATTATGATATAAAATATTATCTTGAAAATCAACTTTTGCCAGCGGTTGAAAATATTTTACAGGTATTTGGAGTAGAGACAAAGGAAATTATTGAAGGAAAAAAGCAAACTAAACTTATTTGAAATAAAATGAAACCAGATTTAGAATCAAAACCACTTTTTGTAGAAAGAATGAAACTATTGCTTGGAGATGAATATGAGAATTATGTTGAATTTCTCTCAAAACCAGAGTTAAAGTCCATTAGAGTTAACACTTTGAAGACTTCTCCTTCTGAACTGAAAAAAATGCTTGAAGAAAAAGGATGGGAAATAAAACAGCCTTTCAAGAATTATCCAGAAATAATGATTGTAGAACCAGAATTGCTTCCAGGAGAATTGGGAAGATCACTTGAACACATTCTTGGATATTATTACGCACAAGAAATCGCAAGCATGCTTCCAGTTATTGTGTTAAATCCACAGCCAGGAGAAAAAGTTCTTGATATAGCTGCCGCACCGGGAAGCAAAACAACACAAATAGCAATGATGATGAAAAACTCCGGTCTAATTATAGCAAATGATGTAAAACTTCCAAGGATAAAGATTCTGGCTTCGAATTTAGAAAGATGTGGAGTAACCAATGAAATAATCACACGAAGCAGCGGACAAAGATTGTGTGAACAGTTGAAAAAACAGGGTTTTCTTTTTGATAAGATACTTCTGGATGCTCCTTGTTCTGGAGAAGGGACTTTAAGGTCTACACCAAGATCTATCCAAATGTGGAATATACAAAGAGTTTACAGGATGTCAAAGGAACAAAAGAGATTACTAATAAGTGCTTTAGAAGTTTTGAAGATTGGAGGGGAAATAGTTTATTCGACATGTACTCACGCTCCTGAAGAAAATGAGGAAGTTATTGATTCAATCTTAAATGAATTTAAGAATATAAAAGTTGAGAAAATAATCTTACCAATAAAATGCAAGTCTGGACTAACTTCATGGAAAGGAAAAAACTATAATAAAG
Organism: Candidatus Woesearchaeota archaeon; assembly: GCA_964538405.1. Taxonomy (GTDB): domain Archaea; phylum Nanobdellota; class Nanobdellia; order Pacearchaeales; family GW2011-AR1; genus JAGVWT01. The sequence continues at coordinate 3,252 of CAZIET010000038.1, read as the reverse complement.
AATTGAAAAATTCTTGCAGAATTTACCCTCATATTTCAGATACTGAAGGATTTTTCATAGCTAAACTAAGGAAAACAAAATGATAGAAGAAAAGTTCACGCCATTGACTATAATGAATGAAAGAGACAAGAAAGAATTATTTGAAAAACTGAATGAGCAGTTTGGAATCAAGAAAATCCCAGGAATTATTGTATCAAGAGGGAAGGAGAGAATATTTTTGTTCACTGGAGATATAACTTCAGATAAATTGAAAGAAATTGAGAAATCCATTGTAATAGAAAGGGTTGGAATTTATTTAGGAAAAGTGGACGAAAAAACAGAAAAAATAAGGTTAAGTATTGAAGGCTCTCAAATGCTGAAAGACCAAATTACTAAAAATGTCTATGAACTAAAAAATAACGAGGATTTTGAGATGTGGATGCAAGGCCAGGATTTGTATATAAAAACAGGAACAAAAGAGTTTCTAATCATAAAATACAAAGATCATCTTCTCGGCACAGGGAAGGCATCAGAAGAAAAAATAAGTAATTATATCCCAAAAAATAGAAGATTGAAAATCAAGCAAACTTAAGTGCAATCTTAGCAAAGAATAATTTTATTTTGTTCATGAATCCATGAGCTTCAAGATTAACTTCTTTATTATCATAAGCCGATACCATTGCCCCCACTTTGTCTTCTGATTCAAGAACGGTATTTACTGTATCCTCATTAGTAGAAATCTCATAAGCACTTTCCAATGGCGTTCCTTCACCGACTCCAGTTATCTTTTTGTCTTCCAAAGTAAAGTAAAAACTCTTAGAAGAACCATCATCCATCTCTATATTTACTGAAACATTACCTGTTTTTACCAATATTCCAGCTGAACCTGGCAACATTACACTTCCCGATTGAAGCTGTTCATTCAATGAGGGAATATCTGCTAAAAATTCATCAAGATCATCATAATCATATGACTTTTCTTCTGCAAGTATGACTGGCAAAATAAATAGTATGCTTACAATCAGTGTTAAGACCATCACCTTATTCATAAGACCCAAAAAATTTTAGGTTATTTAAACCTTGCCATTACTTATTTTTACCTTTCCATACATTTCCAAGAATCTTTTTAATGGAACAGAGGCTATCGTTCTTCCTATCACATCTAAAGGTAAATCATCTATTTTCTTGAATCTAATGCAGGATTTGCCCATATCCAGTTTTTTACCTGATTTCGCAAACTCCTTTTTAAACAAATCAAAAGTTTCCTTGTCCCAATAAAGGTTAGTCAAATAAAGCGCAAAATAATTCTTTTGGGCAGCCAATGCAGCATACATCAATGGTTTGTTATTATATGTATAAGGAAAAACTTTCAATGGAACTTCATAAGTAATCATGCCCCATCTCATTTCCTCCTCATAACCGTTAGGTAGATTGCTTAGGATTACTCTTCTAAGCTCCTGAATGACTTTTCTCTTTTCTTCTGGCAATTTTGCAATATATGCCTTGACGGTTTTTGCATCGCTTTTAACCATTAAAAATCCAGAACATCAAAATATAAAAATGCTCTTCTTTTCCTTAAAAAATGAACAGGAACATAATATTTATGGATGGGGAATTTGCAAAGCTGAAGCCGGACGGAATAGACCTTTTGTCAATAGCTTTTATAAAACCTAATGGAGAGGAACTGTATTTGGAATTGGATTACAAAGGAAAAATAGACGGATGGGTAAAAGAAAACGTGGTTCCAAAACTTAATCAAGAAAAGGTTTCTAAAAAAGAAGCTGTAAAATTAATAAAAAAATTTGTGGGAAAAGACAAGCCCTATTTAATCTCCCAGGTAAATCAGTTTGATTGGATGGGAATTTGTAAATTATTTGGTGCAAATGATGTCAAAGGGATAGCAGAATTGCCTTTCAAATGGCTTCCAATAGATTTTGCAAGCATGTTATTTGCTAAGAAAATTAATATAGGAGATTTAAAACTTGGGGGAGTTGCCAAAAAGTATAATATTGATGTTTCAAAAATGGAAAAACATAATGCATTGCATGATGCAAGATTATTGAAAAAACTTTATGAGAGGATTATGGATTAAAATGAGCAAAGAAAAGATATTGAAAGCAGGAAAGATTGCTTCTGAAGCAAAAGAATATGCAAGAAAGATAATAAAGAAAGGAATGCCTTTATTGGAAATTGCAGATAAAATAGAAGGATTCATTATTGAAAAGGGAGGTAAACCAGCATTTCCTTTAAATTTAAGTATGGATGACACAGCTGCGCATTACACACCTTCTTATGATGATACTATAACTGCAAAAGGTTTGTTAAAAGTGGATTTGGGAGTTCATGTTGATGGT
>CAZIET010000038.1:0-909 GCA_964538405.1 Candidatus Woesearchaeota archaeon | reverse complement strand
ATTTGGAAAACAATGAAGAAAACAAAAAACTGATTCAGGCAAGCAAAGAAGCATTGGATAATTCAATAAAGTTGGCAAAAGAAAAAACACAAGTAAGATTTATGGGAAAAGCAATTCAAGAAACAATCGAATCTCACGGATTTTCAGCAGTAGTAAATCTTGGAGGACATGGAGTAACTCATTATCAAGTTCACTCAGGAATTATGATCCCAAACTTTGACAATAAGAAAAACGATTCATTGGAAATAGGACAGTATGCAATAGAACCTTTCGCAACAAACGGAAATGGAAAAGTCCACGATGGAAAACCCTCGGGAATATATGAGTTAAAAAGTGGAAAAAATATTCGAAGTCCGATTGCGAGAGAAGTTTTGGAATTCATAGCAGAAGAATATAATACCCTTCCTTTTGCTTCTAGATGGATTGTTAAAAAATTCGGAACAAAAGGATTGATTGGATTAAAACAATTACAGGAAAATGGAAACTTGCATCATTATGCAGTCCTTATGGAAACTTCAAAAGGAATTGTTTCACAGGCAGAACACACTATTCTAATTGAAAAGGATAATACTATTGTGACAACTGAATAATCACTAAACTCTTCTTTCCAAAGCATTCTCAACGACACCAAGAATCTGTCTTTGGGTAAATGGTTTTGGTATAAGTCCATAAGCCCCGGCATCTTTTGCTTCTTTTTCAGTGTATTGTCCTGACATTAATAGAAATGGAACTTTTGAATTTGGAGCATATTTTCTTACTATATCCAAATTATTTGTAATAACTAAGGCCAGATCTTCATCTCCCTTTTCCAATCTTCTACCCAGCTCATCAGAAGTTTCACATTCATCAGTTGGATAGCCCGTTTTTATATCTACAAGTGCTCTGGCAAATCTTCTTACTCCACTATCT
>CAZIET010000037.1:2950-5289 GCA_964538405.1 Candidatus Woesearchaeota archaeon | reverse complement strand
AAGTGCAATTTCTGATATCAATAACCATATGGAGTAAATTATTGTTTCTTCTTTTTTTATTTTTCCAATGAAAAACATGAACAATGTTGCAATTGACAGGCCAAGGAAAATAAACCTGAATCCCCCCCAATGATAAATCATCAGTGCAGTTGACAGTCCTGCAAGAACGGCAAAGAAATATCTTTTGTTCATTTTCCAAATTTTGCCTTCTGAATTCCAGGCTTTCAAAAACAGGAAGAAACTCAACCAGAAGAAAACAATTCCGATGCTTTCAAGCTCAGGGATTCCTGCAGTTGTTCTGTGCTGCATTTGTGGCATCACTGTGTACAACAATGTTGCCAAAACAGCGATACCATTCTTTTCAAATTCGCTTTTTGGTGAGAATATTTCCCTTACAAAAAAGAAAAAAGTGATTATGCTTAATCCAAAAAAGATAACTGGAAATATTATTGCCACGTACTCCAAAGAAATATTATTTGAAAATACGGACAAAAATTTGTATAAATAAGCGATGTCAAATGAAATAAGATTTTTGTATTCCCCACCTATTCCTAAATACCTCATGTAATCTGGATTTGGAAGCGAGCCTGTTTCAATTATGCGTTCTGCCAGTCTCAAATATAAAAATGGATCTAAATCCGGGCCAAGAGTGTAGTTTCCTGTTGTTACATCTTTCAATTGGGGAATGTTTGCAGTTCTTATGTAAATCCCCAAGATTACTATTATAATCAATAGAGCTAAGGAAGCGTAGAACCATCGTTTGTCTTTTTCCCAACCTTCTTTGAACATCAAATCTCCAATGGTTTTTTGTTTAAAAAGTTAGTCATTAAAGAAATATAACATAGGCGATTAAAATTATAACTATCTGGAACAAATTGATAACAGCAACAACTTCCGTTTCATAGACCTTTTTGCTGGGTTTTATTTTTTTAAGAAAATATATTGATAAGTGGGTTAGTCCGTAGATTTTTTCATGAAGCAAATCCAAGCTTCCATCTTTGTTTGGTTTTCCGAATGAAGGCATTTCCAGTTTTCCTCTTAGCTTTAATGCGGTTTCAATAAAATAGGGAATAAAAATGAAAAGCGCAATTTTTTCGAAATTTCCCAAAATAGCCATGATTGCGATCAAAGCACCCAATCCTAAAGTCAATGAATCTCCCGGAAAAACTTTTGAAGGGTATTTGTTGAAAATCAAAAATGCAAGAAGAGCTGAAACCATGATAATTCCAACAACAGAAATCCAAGCATTTCCTGTTGTGTATGCCACATATGACAAAAATGAAAGGATAATAATTCCCTGGGTTGTTTCCAATCCGTTAAATCCTGCCAAAAAATTAAACGCATTTGCGGCGCCAACTATTCCTACAGGGACTAAAAACAGGGGATAAAGAAGTCCGAAATTTACAGGTCCTAAAAAAGGAACATTCATCGTAGAAACTCCTGCATTTATTACTATCAAAGGTATTGAAGCGAAAAATGCCAGCAGAACTCTCCATTTCTTTGCCATCCCTTTTGTTGTCCATCCCCATAAATCATCAATAATCCCTATAAGCCCAAGAATTAAAAGTGTTGTAACCAGTGCAAACGTTCCTATTACTTCCCCATCATATTCTTTTACTATGAATGTTCTAAATCCTATATAAACCAAAACACCCAAAACAAATGCAAGAACTACAACAATTCCTCCGGAAGCAGCAACATTTTTGGGATGGCCAAATTTGTTCATGTCATTCCACAATAAGTTTCTGGCCTTTGCCTTTTGAATCCACATTGGCATGAAAATCAGCACCATTACAAAACTAACTAGAAAAGATAGTAAGATGAATAAGTTCATAATATAATCTGCAATTTGGCACTTTTAAAATTTGTGAAAGATCAGTTGAAAAGAATTGGTGTCAAATAAACCTCAATAACTGCAGCAAACAGTAATAATAATATTGCAATGAATAACAGCATGGCTGAATTCTCCAATATTCTTCCGAACATTTTGTGTCTTATTCCGTGTCTTAACAATCCGACTCCAAAGATCCCTCCAGCCAATGCAGTAGCGAAATAAGCAGCAATTTCTGGAATACCATGAACCATGTATCTCGCAACCCCCAAAGGGATCCCGCTGATTTCATATTTTGTGAATATGCTTATTGCGGCGCCAATCACACTTGCGTTCCAAGCAAGGACAAATATGGCTCCCGCTCCAAAGATTAGAGAAAATACTAAAGTAAAGATCATTACGTAAATGTTATTGCTTATAATTGCCAAGAATCTTGTCTGTTTTGTCGCATTCCCAGTTATGTCTGCTTTATCCACCGTATCAAAGGAGTACCTGGAAAGGCAGTCAT
>CAZIET010000037.1:0-2940 GCA_964538405.1 Candidatus Woesearchaeota archaeon | reverse complement strand
AATGTTTCCTGGGGAATTTATATTACAATATGTTTCTATTTGTGCGTTGAAAAGAGTCTGATCGTCTAAATATATGTACCAAAATGAGAATGCCACTATGAAGCCAAGGAACAACCACATGAATGCAAATATAGCATCTTTGTGTATTCTCCAAACACTGAAGAAACCCTCTACTTTTTCGTCCCTTTCTTCCTGATCCCTAATCAAATAAAACATGAAAGGCAACGAAAACAAAACACAGAAAGTGACAACAATCATTCCCGCATAATCATACAATACTGCGTCTTTTGAAAAAAACCATTTTACAAGCAAAACAGAAAGCGAAGAATAAATAAGCCCAATAATAAACATTCTCCACAATGCAGTATCTGTCCTTTTTGGATTGAAGATTGATTCAATAAATGCCCCAAGCATATTCGGAAAGAGAAAGAGAATTTTTAAATGTTCGTGCATTTCACAATATAATGGCTAAGAAAGAGGCTAGAAAAAGAATATTTAAGAAAATTTTAGAAAACATAAGAAGCCTAAAAATTCAGGGCGCAAATGATGTCGCAAAAGCAGCGTTGATTGCTTATGAATTGTTCCCAACCCAAAACACGGTAAAAAAATTGCTTGCTTCACGGCCTACGGAGCCATTAATGAAAAATATTCTGTCAAGGGCAAAGAATGAATCATATAAGGAAATTTTATTTCAACTTAACAGTTTTCAAGACAAGATCAATGAGAATATTTCTGGAATAATTGAAAATGGAGACATAATTTTCACACATTGCCATTCAACATCAGTTACCAAAGCGCTTATTTATGCAAAGAAAAAAGGAAAGAGGTTTATCGTTTATACGACTGAGACGCGCCCCTTATTTCAGGGGAGAAGAACTGCGAATGATCTTGTGAGAAACGAGATTGAAACTTGCATGTTTGTTGATTCTTCAGCTATGATTGCTTTAAATGGGGAACAAGGAATGAAAAAGCCGACAAAAATGATTATCGGTTCTGATGCGCTTACTAAAGATGGCGTAATAAACAAAGTTGGTAGCGGAATGTTTGCAAAAATCTCCCATGAAAACAGAATTCCAGTTTATGTTGTGGCCAATTCATGGAAGTTTACAAATGAAAAACTGAAAATAGAACAAAGGGACAGAAAGGAAGTATGGGATAATGCTCCAAGACAACTTAAGATAAGGAATTTTGCATTTGAAGAGATAGAAAAAAGATATATAACAAAAATTGTTTCTGAATTGGGAATTTTGAATTATGAGGAATTTTTAAGGAAAGTCAGTTAGTTTCTTCTTTCGCGTTGCTGATTACTTTTTCAACCTCTTTGCTTGTTTTGTCTATTGCTAAATCAATCTCATTCTTTATTTCTTCCAATTTTTCAATCTGCTCTTTTATCATTTCCTGTGTTTGTGGAATGTTCTTCTTTACCAGATTTTTCCCACCAACATCAACCAACAGATCTTCTGAAAGAACCTTCGATTTTATGAAAATACCTCTTCCTAATGGAGCAAAAATCTCTTTTCCTTCTGATTTTACCAAATCATTTAGGCTTTCTGTCAAGGAACTAAGTTCATTTACTCCTTTCTCTACTGCCTGAGCTTGCTCACCTAAGTGGTTTATCTGCTGTTCATAGGCACTTAACTTAAACAATAATTCTTGTTCCTTTTCATCCATAAAATTCAGATAAAAAAGACACTTTTAAACTTTCCTAAGCAACGTCAAGAACTTTTCTCAGCACAATGCTTGAGGCTACTGCGCTTATAAGATACCACCAAATCCAGCTGCTTTCAATTGGAGTTCCTACATAGACTCCTTTCAGCCACCAGATAAGAAGAAGGATTGGTAAGAATGTTATTAGCAATGGCTTGAATGAATGCTTCATCATCTCCATTGAGATCTGGAAGGTTTCCTGCATACTTTCTTTCTGGGCTTTTTGGTATGCCTCTACATCTCCTTTCTTTTCACTTGTCTTTTTCTGAATCTCTTTCTGCCTTGCCTTCAATTCCTTGAGTCTTTTCTGGTCTGTAAAATATTTTTGGACTATAGTCATTACAAATACAACAAAAAATCCAATGACCATTACGCTGGTTTTTGGGTGTGCTGTCATCCATTCTTGTATCATAAAGAGAAAAAGAAAAAGTTGTTTTTAAATATTGAGAATTGGATTTCACAAGATTTTTAAGTAGTGTTTTTATTGAAAATATATGGTAGAAGATACCCCAAAACAACAAACTAAAGAAGAATGGGAAGCAGGTAGAAGGAAACATGTTCAAGACCATATTGCAGAAGCAATGGTAAATGGAGATACTGTCTGGCTTAACCTTCATGGTAAAAAAAGGAAGGATGACTTAAGTGTAGAAGGATATTGTCGAAGAGAAGGAGATAATTATGAAATTTTAGCAATGAATAAAAAACAACAAATAATGGCTGTCACTATTGGTGTAAATAATGTAAATCCAAGTAACTTCGGATATGAAGGGGATAGAGAAAATGCTCAAGTTAAAGTATACGCCCCTAGTGAAGAAGGTTATCAAGAAAGACTTGATAGAATTGCTAATTCTGGAATGAAGAGTTATGTTGGAAAAGATGTAGTTCAAGCTATAGATGACGGGTTGGAGCAATTAATACGTGAGTCACATGAAGAAGATGAAGATCTTTTAAGTGAAGATGAAGAAGAGAAATAATAAAAATTAATTTTTAACCACCAAATATCTTTCTCATTGCAGGATTCATTTCTGTCTCGTGCTTTGCGATGTTCTGGAAGAACTGGAACATGATCATTATTACTAAAAGAATTGCTGTTCCAGAAACCAACGCTCCAAGCAAATCCGTTACAGAAGCCAAAAGTCCGATTGCCATTCCCCCCATCACCGTCAATGGCATGATGTATCTTTCAAAAATGCTTTCAAGAACTCTTTCGTCCTGCCTGAATCCTGTTATGTG
>CAZIET010000036.1:0-5358 GCA_964538405.1 Candidatus Woesearchaeota archaeon | reverse complement strand
CAGAATCCTGTCAACAGACATAGAAGGCGGAATGAAAGTATATCCCGGACTGACAAAAATAAAAGGAATTTCATGGAGTTTTTCAAACGCCATTTGCAACAAATTGAGTATTGACAAAAGGAAAAAGATCTCAGCCCTTACTGAAGAAGAAATAAAAAAAATAACAGAATTCGCAAAAAATCCAAAATTGCCGCAATTCATTTTCAACAGAAAAAGAGACTTTGAAACCGGGGAAGACAGGCATTTGATTGGAGTTGAAATGGAAATGAGAAAGGACTTTGACATAAAAAGAATGAAGAAAATAAAGAGCTACAAGGGAATAAGACACATGTCAGGACAGCCGGTAAGGGGACAAAGAACCAAAGCTCACTTCAGAACAAAGAAAACTAAAGGTGTTGGAATCAAAAAGAAAGTAAAAACAGGCGAGGAAACAACTAAATTATCCGGAGCACAATTGAAATGAAAAGAAAACACAAAATATATTCAAGACCAAAAAGACCATTCAACAAGGAAAGAATAATCGAAGAAAATGAGATCAAAAAAGAATTCGGACTGAAAAACAAAACAGAGATATGGAAAATAGAGTCAAGAGTAAAAGAAATGAGAGAAAGGGCAAAAGACCTTATTTCCGCTTCTCCTGAAGCACAACAGGAATTATTCAAAAAACTAAAGAAAAAGGGTTTCAATGTTAATTCCATTTCAGACGTTCTTTCATTGAACAAAATAGATTACATGAAAAGAAGACTCCAAACAGTTCTTGTCAACAAAAAAATCGCAACCACAACAAAAGGAGCAAGACAAATGATTGTCCATAAAAAAGTAATGGTAAATGGAGAGGTTGTAGACAGCCCATCATACATAGTCCCAACAGAATATGAGGATAAAATCTCTTTGAAAATAAGATCAAACAAACCAAAAGCTGAAGAACCAATGGAAAAGCAGGAATCGGAGATTCCGCAAAATAAAATTTCACAGGAAATTTCACAATGAAGCCGCAAGTTAGGGTTGAAGAACCAATGGGAAAAACAGAGGAAATTGTTAGCGAAGTTGGAGAAAAACCTTTAGCGAAGTCTAAGAAGGAAATAGAAGCAGTCGTAAACATTTACACTTCATTCAACAATACATTAGTGCATGTTACGGACATGTCTGGAAGGACCCTAGCTAAAATTACTGGGGGAATGGTAACAAAACACGACAGACTTAAGGCAAGTCCAACAATCGGAATGTTCATAGCAAAAAGAATAAGCGAGGAATTGAAAGACAGCGGGGTTAGGTCCGTTTACATAAGAATAAGGACAAAAACAAGGAATCCCGCACCGGGACCTGGAGCAAATCCGATAATCAAGAGCCTTTCAAGAGAAGGATTTAAAATTGTAAATATTTTAGACACAACAAGATATCCCCGTGGCGGGCCTAAGGTAAAAGGGGGGAGGAGGGGGCGACGTGTTTGAGACTATTTTTTGATTAGAAAAAACCCTGCAATCAACCCTATTACCACAAAAGTTATTCCAAGTAAATTTCCAGTTGAATTAGTTACATTAAGGATTGCATTACCTGTAAAATTAGGAGAAAGAAGAAATAGACCTCCCGCCAAAGTTAAAACTGTGGTTGTTGCAGTAGCTCTTTCTATCCCAGAAATTTCACTTGAAGATCTAAGTTTTTCTAATTCCCCCCTAATTTTTTCTGCAGTTGGAAGATAGTTAAGAGTTAAATCATACGCACCTTTTGAAACGGCTTTGGAAAGTGCCCTTTCCATTCTTCTATCTATAGCCGCTAAAATTCTTTTTTGTTCGATCTCTTTTAAATTTCTATCCTCCATTAATTGATTAAACACAAAAGATAGCCTATCAGGCCCTCTTTCCAAAGAATTGGTATAATTGCCACTCCCGATTCTCACCTTATCTGCAATAGCAAGTTCAACCGTGTAAGCTTGGATTAAATCGTCTCCTTTTTTATCATGTCTATGTGCAATATCCACTGCATTAGGTCTTCCAACAGATCCCCCAAAGGGAACCCTAGACTTAGCAGCTTCCTTTCTCATACCCATTTCAGCCCTTTTTCTAAGAGAGTCGTAATTCATAACTACATTATATCTTTCTGCTTTATAAAATATTCGAGAGTCTTAAGAAAAAGGTTTAAAAGTCTGTTTTTTATAAGAATTAAATGCAACTAATAGAAAAGAAAGAAAACCAAATAACATTCAAGACCGGAACTGAAGACAGCTTGCTAAATGCAATTAGAAGATATGTTCACCAAATACCAATAACCGCAATTGATGAAGTGGAAATAACAAAGAATGATTCTCCGTCTTATGATGAAACAATCGCCCACAGACTTGGATTGATTCCATTGAAATCAGAAAAGAGCGACAAACCGCAAAAGCTTAAGCTGAATGTCATAAAAGAAGGAATGGTTTATTCTGGAGACTTGAAAGGAGCCGAAGTAATATACAAAAACATGCCAATAACCTTCTTGAACAAAGAACAGGAGATAGAAATTGTCGCTGAAACCAGGCAAGGAAGAGGCTCAGAACATTCCAAGTTTGTTCCAGGATTAATGTTCTACAGAAATGTTGTTGAAGTCACAACAGACAAGGAGATGAAGGACAAAATAAAGAAGCTTTTCCCAAACAATGATATAAAAGAAAAGGGAAACAAAATCATAATAGTTGACGACCAGAAAAAAGAAATTGGGGATGCCCTTGAGGCTGCATGCCAAAAAGAAGGAAAGGAAACGGAAGTCAATGTCAAAGATGATCTCATTGTAACAATAGAGTCATTCGGACAGATTTCAGTAAAGGATATTTTCACAAGATCGATTTCTGAATTGAGCAAGGATCTGGAAGAAGTCGCAAAAAAAGTTTCTAAGGAATAATCTTAAAGATCTATTCCATTTGGTACAATCCTAATTTCTGCTCGATTATTATTTCCTAAATTATCTTGAATAGTAATTATTATGTCATAAGTGCCGGGAGGCAAAGTTCCCGGGAAGAGAGCTAATTTTCTTTGTTTATCAGTTTCTTTTAGGAAAAATAAATCTAGTCTATAGTTTGTAGTTCTTTCATCATTACGACCTATTAGTTCTATATCATAATGATCTCTAAGTCCATGCGTATCTTTAAAATCAAAAACTACCATTCTTTCTAATCTTCCTGGTGAGAATTCTACCATTTCTTCAGAGGTTTTGACATAATTATTAGCGCGATAATATATTTCTTCTCCTAAAACCCCTACTGCTCCTATTGCCAGAAGGCTACCAATTCCAATCAATACTTTTTGAGTTCGGTCCATTGACATATTTTATTCATATTTAATTAAAAGGATTTCTATTGTTAGATCTGTATATTTTTAAAGCCAATATTAATTCTTACTTCATGCGGGAGTGCCAGAGCGGTCAAATGGGCAAGATTAAGGCTCTTGTGGCTTAGTGCCTACGAAGGTTCGAATCCTTTCTCCCGCATCATTCACAAAACTTAAAAGCTAATTCTTTTTGCACCTTTTATGGCTACTTTTAAAACAGAAGAAGAACTCTACAATGCTTCAATATCTATGCTCTCAACTAGTGTCCAAATCACAGACCCAGAAAATTGTTTAACATATTTAGTAAATAGAAACGGTAGAAGATTACATTTAGTTGGGGAAAAACATCAAACTAGAGAACCTCTTGATTACACACACAATAATCTAGTCCCATTGATGGTTAAAGACCCAAGTAAATGGATGATTGTAAGAGAAGGTTTAGAATATCATGCTAAAAATTTTAATGTCATGCTAAAAATTTTAATGGATTGGGGGCACTTTTGGCTATCCCAAGTCATTTTTATTTTAGTGAACTTGGGAATGTATTGAATGTTCCTGTTCATGATCCGGGTCATCTTTGTGTAGATTATGTTGAAATCAGTAGAAATTATGGTGTAAGTATTAATGAAATTATGGCCGTAGATTTTATGCTTGAAGGAAGTGCAATGTCTCCTGATAGAATAGATGAGATAATTTCCATTGTTGCAAAAAATTTTGGAATTACTCCACACAAACTGAGAGAGTCTGTTGAGAAATCACCTTTTGATGAAAAATTATTTGAAAGAGTGATTAATGCCTGGAATAATCACATGAGAAAACGATTAGAGATAATATTAAAAGATAACCCCAGAAGAAGTAATGTATTAATAAGTGTTGGAACTGGGCATTTACCTGCTTTTTCTGACAAATATAAACTTGAACAGTTTGTGTAAACTTTATAAACCCAAAATTATTGTGATTTTGAACTGCGAGTTAACGCGTTAGCAGGGAAATATTCTTTCTCTGTTTGATATGAAAATGATAAGCAAAACAAGACTTTTTGAAAGGGCAAAAAACAAGGGAAATGACGAATTAGTGGAAACCATAATTGCCTGCAAGAAAAATGACAAGTGGCTTGAAGTCGGGCAATTGATTGCTGCTCCAAGAAGAAAAAGAGTTTCTGTTAATCTGGATATGATTGACCAAGAATCAAAAGCTGGAGAAACGATTATAGTTCCTGGAAAGGTTTTATCACAGGGAGAATTGAGCAAGAAAATAAAATTGGTTGCATTGAATTTCTCAAAGACCGCTGAAGAAAAACTGTCAAAGGCAAAAGTTGAATATTCAAAGTTAAGCGCTGAAATTAAAAAGAATCCTGAAGCCAAAGGGATAAAAATACTAAGATGAAAGTAATTGATGGAAATGGAGCAGTTCTAGGAAGATTGGCAAGCTATGCTGCAAAAGAGGCTTTGAAAGGAGAAGAGATTGCAGTCGTAAATGTCGATGAAATAATGATTACAGGAAACAAAAAAGACATAAGGGAAAATTACGATGAGAGAAGAACCAAAGTTGGAAGCACAAGAAAAGGTCCAAAGATCTCAAGAGATACTGAAAGAATCGTGAAAAGAGCAATAAGAGGAATGCTTCCAAAGGCAAGACATCCTGGAAGAGGAAGAGATGCAATCAAAAGAGTAAAATGTTACAGAGGAGTTCCAAAAGAATTCGAAAGCGCAAAGAAAGTAACTTTCGAGGAAAACAAATTTAAATTCATAAAAGTAGGAAGCTTGTACAAATGAACAGAATAATAACATCGGGAAAAAGGAAAAGGGCCGTTGCCCGTGCAGCATTGGTGGAAGGAACGGGAAAAGTAAACATCAACAAGAGAGATCATAACACATTGCAATTTTTCGAGAAACTGAAAATAGAGGAGCCAATAAGAATCGCCGAAAATATTCTTGGAAAGAAGAATTTTGATGTTGTAATAACAGTAAGGGGTGGGGGGAAAAGCGGACAGATTGAAGCCGCAAGACTTGCATTGGCAAGAGCAATAAATGAATTTTCAAAATCCAAAAAACTTACA
>CAZIET010000035.1:0-5522 GCA_964538405.1 Candidatus Woesearchaeota archaeon | reverse complement strand
GAGGTCGGACTACATCACTATGGGAAATACAAAAGGGACAAATGGAGCAAGAACTGATTATATGGCAAAGCCGCTTGACTACTCTGAAATCATGCTAAAAGACGAAACGAGAAAATCAAAAGAGATGAAAAGAATGGTGCATGAAAGGACGGAACTTCCATGGAATCCAAACAACAGAGAAGAGAGGGGAGAAACTACATTTTCCCCGACAACTGAAGTCGAAGAGACCACAGAAATAAAAAAATATTTAAGTAAGAGAGATTACGAGACAAGATAAAATGATAAAAAATTTGGTGAAACTATGGGAGACTATGAAATAAGGGATATTTACCAAGGAGGATATTCAAGCCTTAAACCAAACTATGGTGAAATATTTTCGGGGTACAGAACTTATGGTGGACTTATTGGAACACCTTCAGCTCCTCCGGGGCAACAAGGAGACGTCGTCACGAATTTAAGCAAATCCATAGCAACAGGACAAAAAGTTGTTGAGCTTTCATTCCTAAATCCAGAAATAATAGATACCATACCAAAACAGCACTTACATGAAGCAAAAAGATTAGCGGATCTTGCAGGAGTAGAGGTTACGGTACACGGGCCTTTAGTTGAAGCCTCCGGCGCAGTCGAAGGAACGTACAGCGACGATCAGAGAATCATAGCAGAAAGAAGAATTCTTGAAGCTCTGAAAAGAAGTCATGAACTCAATCCTAAAGGAAACATCTCAGTAACTTTTCACACAACAAATGGAGCTCCCGGACCAGTGTGGAAAAAAGAACCTGGAAAAAAAGAAGAAATAATAATGCTCCCTGTTGTTGACCGTGAAACTGGGAGGATTGCCGTTGCAAAAAAAGAAGAAAAATATTATCCGATAATCAACGAAAAAGGTGAAATTGCAAAAGAAGTCCACACCCCCGAAAGAACTCTTAAAATAATGAATGACACCAAATGGAGCACTGAACTTGACCAAATCGAATTTAACAGAGAAAGAGCAGACAAAATCCTTGAGGAAGTCCACCCCTTGGATGTGAATAAATATTTGCACTTAAAAATGCATGAAATGGCCCCAAATAAGATACCAAAGCCGCAAATTGATCCTCAAGACTATGGTCAAGTGAAAAAAATATATTCAGCGGATGCTTACCTAACCGAGGCACAAAAAAAGGTAAATGCTTTATTTGATGATGCCTACAAATATTACAAGGAGCCTGAAAAGAAGGAATATTTGAAAAAATTAGCGGAGGAGTACACTAATTCCATTGGAAATGAAAATGGTAATCCCATTGCGGAATCACATGCAATTTTTGAGATTACTAAAAAATTAAAAGAAATGCCAAATCTAAAACTGGAAAAAGAGAAGTTTGGCTCTCCGCAAATTTACGTACCGGCCGAAGAATACACTATCGAAAGAAGCAGGCAAAGTTTTGGAAATGCTGCATTCCAAGCTTACAAAATGTTTGGCAAAAACACACCCATAATGAATATTGAAAACCCTCCTGCAGGATTCGGATTGTCAAGAGCAAAGGATGTGGAAAATCTCATCAAAGGTTCAAGAGATCAGTTTGTTGAGAATGCTATAAAATCAAAGAATGATGGTGGATTGGGAATGTCAAAACAATATGCCGAAAAGGAAGCCGAGAAAATAATTGGGGCGACATGGGATCTTGGACATATAAATCAATTAAGAAAATTCGGATTTTCCGGCGAAGATGTCATAAAAGAAGCTGAAAGGGTGGCACCTTATATAAAACACATACATCTTTCAGACAATTTTGGCTTGGAAAACACTGAGCTTCCACCGGGAATGGGAAATGTTGATTTTAAAGAAGTTATGGAAAAACTTGGAGAAAAAGGCGAAAAAGCGAAAAAAATTGTTGAGGCGTTTCATTGGGTGCAGGCAATGAAATCATCTCCATTCGCGGTTTCACTTGAAGGAGTTGGAGCTCCGATCTACTCTATGGGAGGGATGCCATACTGGAATCAATCTCCTACATTCACAGAAGGATATCTTGGTGGATATGGAATGATGCTTCCACAAATCAATTATGAAACTTTTGGGACAGGATTTTCAAATTTACCAACAGAACTTGGTGGACAAAGGCCTGGTGGCGGAAGAGGAAGAATGTCTGGGACTCCGATGGAATGATTCTTGAGAATATTTAAAAACTAAAATATATATTAGAGTATATAGGTGACAAATGGTTAGGGATTTAAAAGAGGCAAGATTTCTTGAAGAACTGAAAAGGGACATATCAAGACTAGATGAAGAAATAAATTTTTCCAAGAAAAGAAAACAAGTTTCAAAGATTCCTTATGAAAAAACAAAAACAAGCAAAACTCCAAAAATTGAATCACCGGAAGTAATAATTAATCCAAGAGAAAGAAATAGCGGAAAAAAAATAAAAAGGCTGAAATTCTCAAAGGAGATAATAAAAAAAGACATAAAAATCGCAAAGAAAAAGGATGTCCCAACATTGCAACTAAAAACAGAACATGAAATTGCTGCTGATTTTGCAACCAAGGCCTATCAAAAATTCAACAAAATAATAAAATCAATAATTTTGTTCGGATCCACGGCAAAAAAAACACAGACTCCCGGGTCAGATATTGACATAATAATAATCATTGATGATGCCTCGTTGAAATGGGATATGGAGCTTATCGCATGGTACAGAGAGGAATTGGAGAAACTATTACAGATAAATCCATATAAACATAATCTTCATATAAACACGGTCAAACTAACAACATGGTGGGATGATCTTATAAGGGGAGATCCGATAATTGTAAACATAATAAGAGACGGTGAACCTTTGATTGATTTTGGAGGATTCTTCGAACCCTTAAAATTTTTGCTTGCAACAGGAAGAATAAAATCAACTCCCGAGGCAGTTTATAGTTTATTGCAAAGAGCGCCACAGCACATTTCAAGAAGTAAACTTGCAGAATTAAGTGTGGTTGAAGCGCTGTTCTGGAGCATGGTTGATTCAGCTCATGCAGCACTCATCGCGGCAAAAATTGCACCTCCATCTCCAGAGCACATTCCCCTAGCATTAAAAGAAAATTTTGCTGATACGGGAAAACTGAAAATGAAGTATATCACAGATTATAGAGACCTATTAACTCTTCATAAGCAGATTGATCACAATCAAATACACGACCTCAAGGGAATTAATTTAGATGAATGGCAAAATAAGGCGGAAGATTTTCTCAGCACAATGACTAAATTAGTTGATAGTTTGGTTAGTTAAGCCGCCGCCATTTGAGCGTAAGCTACTTCTCCTAGTACTTTGAAGAATTTCTTGTTATCATTTGCTTTTGCATTTTCCAAAACCATTTTTCCAAATCTAGCCATATCTTCAGGTGTTATTTCTATCATTTGTGTCCCCACTTCTCTCATAACTTCACGAGCATATCCGTTGAACAGCCTTTCCATGTAGTTTCCACTATTTCTATATGTTGCAAACGCTAGCTTGACCCAGTCCGGTGAATCATTGATTTTTTCTTGTACATACTCTGCCATTTTGGCATGGTCTCCACTAATTTCCTGTATTTCTCTTTGCTTTTTCAATGCCTTTACAAATTTTTCATATTTTTGGTCTCCAGAATTTGCAACCGGATCGGCAACAGTGATTAATGTCCTAACAGAATCGCCGTTCAAACCAGCATAAACATCATCTGCATGATTTTTTACGTATTCACCCATTCTTGAACTTCCATCTCTTAAAGCCATCTGAGCCTCGTTTCTCACATGTGTAGAAGGATCATCATAATGAGTAGTATAAGCATATTGAGAATCGCCACGAAGTACTTCTCCTAATCCTTGTATAGAATTAGGATTACCATTATCTTGTGTAAGAACATTTTCTAATCCTCCTATTTTTTTCAGTTTTCCAAATGCTTCTTTGAATTCTCCACCATCATATGCTGATGCCGGATCAATTGGTGTGTATACCATTTTTGTTTATCTCCCCCTAGTTTGTTCTAATGATTCACTATTTGGATTTGGTATATAAACTTGGTTTAAATGTCTATCAACTTCAATAGGTATTCCTTTACTATCAAAATAACCTACAATATAATTTAATGTAGCTTCATGTAATCTTCTTGCTTCATCATAATCATTTATTCCAGGTGTCCTACGATGCACACCTGATACCCCATCACGCATTGGAAATGGATATCCAATTGTCCTATCTTTAGGTCCCAAAGTTCCATTTTCCGCTTTTCTTGATATTGCATCAAGATTTTTCTTAACTATTCTCAATCTATTTACAATTACTCTTGCAAGCCTATCTTCTTTTCTTTCAACAGCTTTTCTTTCTCTTTCTTGTTGTTTTGTCATTTTATTTTATATTGAACCAAATCTTTAATTGAATCGTAAGCAAAAACTGCTGCAGATGCAAACATCAAACCAGCAAATGCTTGATCATAATTCACATGTGGAAGTGATGGAATTATTTGTTCAAAATCAAGTATTCTTTTATCAGTGTTTTGAATAACTGTTTCCCAAAGAGTAGCAAGACTCCCGCTAATAGCACCTGTAGTTGCTTTGGTTACTAACTCCAATTTTTTCATAAAATTTATACAAAATACTACTTTATAAATCTTTCCATTCTGTAATCACTATTAAGTAATACTACTTTACAACTTCGGTAAGAATCCTTTTCCTGCACGGCAGCTTTGAATTTATTGTATGCAAAACTTCCCTTGCAATGGCCTCGGCTTTTGGATTCCCAACTGCAACGAAGAAAATCTTTCCCCCTTCCTTTACAATTGCCGCCTTTCCCGATGCCTTTCCAAACGACAACTGCATTCCGCTACTCATCCTGTCCGCTCCCGCTCCCGTAAGCATTTTGTTTTCCCTTTGGATATGGTGTGGATAAGGCACAACTCTGAAGAAATACTGTCCTGGCAATCTGTTATCCAACTGCTTTACAATATACTGCCTGCATGCCTCAAGGGCATAATTTCTTATCTGACAATCCTCACTTGAAACAAGAGTCAGATGTATGGGGAATTTTCCACTGTTGAATAATGTTTGATCTCCCATCGCAAACTTGACTATTTTTTGTGGCGGAACTGCTTTTATGAATGATTTTCCCTTCACTCTGCTAACTCTTGTGTAGGGAGTCGCGTGCTTTCTTGAATATGCTGATGCTTTTCTTAGTCCCATTTTATTTACTTCTACCCTCTAAAATTTTATTTAATTGAATTACAACAATATCTGTTTCTTCTAGATCATCTAATTTGAAAGGTCCCGTGATTGTTCCCTTCTGCCCCTTCCATCCTCTGTTTTTTATCATAGGCCCTATATCTCTACCCATTATAGCAAAGTTTTCACCATCAACAGATACCTGAAAATAACCATGTTGATATTTTTTTACCAAATCCCCTGCTTCAGAAGGCCACAACCCCCCATGATAGTGTATTGATTCCCTGTTCATTTTACCTCCACTTCTTCATCTATTGGAGTTGGTTCATCTCTATACTGAATTCCACAAGCCGAGAAAACATCTTCGGGA
>CAZIET010000034.1:0-5730 GCA_964538405.1 Candidatus Woesearchaeota archaeon | reverse complement strand
ACGAATTCAGAGATATTGTCATAGAAACAGGCATATCAAAAAATGCAGAAGGAAGCGCAAAAGTCAAAATAGGAAAGACAGAAGTCCTAGTCGGAGTGAAAATGGACGTGGGAACGCCTTATCCAGATTCGCAAGACAAAGGAAACCTTATTGTTTCGGCAGAATTATTGCCATTGAGTTCCTCAAGATATGAAGTCGGACCTCCAAGAATAGAATCAATAGAACTCGCAAGAATACTTGACAGAGTTGTAAGGGAAAGCAAGTACATCAAGATGGAGGAATTATGCATAACTGAAGGAGAAAAAGTATGGAATGTCTACATTGACATTTATTCTCTTAATGCAGATGGAAATCTTTTGGATGCAGCGGGACTTGGAGTCATTGCCGCACTTAAAAACACAAGAATACCAAAATACGATAAAAAAACCGGCAAGATTGAAATCGGAGAATGGACTGATAAAAAAATCCCTTTGAAGAACGAATCACCCATATCGATAACCTTTTATAAGGTCGGAAACAATCTGATTTTGGATCCAACGCTTGAAGAAGAAGACGTCACAGAAACAAGAATAACTATAGGAAGCGCAAACGGAGCGGTTTCATCCATGCAAAAAGGAAATTCAAAGGAAATAACTGTCGAAGAATTATACAAGGCATTGGACATGGTCACAAAAATCTGGAAAAAACTTTCAGACAAAGTAGACAAGGAAGTAAAATGAAAACACATTTGGAAGAACAAGTTGGAAGAAAAATGGATGAAGAAGATATATTACATGAAATAAAAAGGTTTGAATACTTTCAAAATGTAGTAGCAAAATATATGGAAGTATACATAAAAGAAAGAAATGCTTTTCAAGAAAGATATATATGATGAGGGGGGATTAACTTCATAATGATAAAACAAGAATTCACAAAATACGAAAGGGCGAGAATTTTGGGAGCAAGAGCGCTGCAGATTGCAATGAACGCACCAGTATTAGTAAAAATAACAAAGGAAGACTTGGAAAAAATAAGATACGATCCATTGAAAATAGCGGAAGCAGAGTTGGATTCCGGAATATTGCCAATCTCTGTCCACAGACCACAGCCAAAAATGAAAGAAGCAAAATTGAAGAGGGTAAGGGACACAAGCAAGCTTGATGACAACAAAGTTATTGCAAAGGAAGGAATGATGGAAGAGGAAATTGCAAAGGAAGGAGAAATCATGGAACTTGCAAATCCTGAAGACGAAGTTTCAAGCGAAGTGGACAGTGAAGGCGAAGTTGGTGAAGAATAGTAATAATACTAATGAATAAAAAACATTATAAACAACATTTCTTTTTTCGGTTGATGGTTGTAATAAAAAGAGTAAGTGCAAAAACAATTCCTGACACAAGGAATGAAAAAACAATTTCTGTTTCGCTCATTACAAACATTGGAGAGTTTTCTGCCAGCGCCCCAAACGGCAAATCAAGGGGAAAATACGAAAATGATCCCTACAAAAAAAACATAGAAAGTGACATCAAAAAACTGAAAGATTTCAGCGATTATTTCTCTGACGAAAAACTTGAGGAGTTTTCAGATTTGACTAGAGTAGAAGACATAATAAAAGACACAGTCGGGGCAAATACCCTTTTCGCATTCGAATCTGCCGTGTTAAAAGCCATAGCAAAAGAACAAAAAAAGGAAATTTGGCAATTGGTCAACCCTCATGCAAAAAAATTTCCAAGGCTTTTGGGAAATGCAATTGAAGGCGGAAAACAATCACAAGAGGACAAACACCCGAAATTCCAAAAATATCTTATAAAACCCAAAAAAAAAACCGAAAAAGAGTCATCTGAACTGAACAAAAAAATAAGAAACACCTTGCAAACAGAACTTAAAATTGCCGATGAAAAATTCAAAAACAAAAAAGATGATGAGGGGGGATGGGAAACTTCACTTAACGACAAAGAAGTCCTTGAGGTGATAAAAAAATTTGGAGTTCCGATAGGGATAGACATTGCATCCTCAACATTCCACAAAAGAAAAAAATATCTTTACAACAATCCGATGCTCAAAAGGGATCCTGAAGAACAATTGGAATACATCTCAAATCTTATAAAAAATTTCCACCTGTCATACATTGAAGATCCATTTGAGGAAAATGATTTTGAAAGCTTTGCAAAACTATTGAGAAGGTTCCCGAATCCCTTGATTACCGGAGATGACCTAACTGTAACGGATTTCAACAGACTCAGAAAGGCAATCGCAATGAAAAGCATAAATTCAATAATTGTAAAGCCAAATCAAACAGGTTCTTTAATTGAAGTCAAAGATGTTTGCGAACTTGCAAGAAAAAATGACATCAAAATAGTCTTTTCACACAGGAGCGGGGAAACAGAAGAAAACATTCTGGCTGACTTGGCCTTTGGATTCCAGGCGGACTTCTTCAAAGCAGGGATTCTTGGAAAAGGAAGAGAAGTTAAGATAAAGAGACTCATTGAAATAGAGAAAGATCTTAACTAGAAAGGTTTTAAAATGAAACTATTTATGAACTAAAATGAAAGCAAAGTCAGAACAAACAACCGAAGAAAAACCTTCAAAAAAGGCAAAAAAGGAAGAATTTCCAGAAGAAATGAAAAAGGAAGCGGAAAAAGAATCTCTTGAAACAGAGGAGAAAGGAAAGAAATCTGTCGCGGACAAAAAGAAAGAATTGTTGGAAAAGGCAAAGAAAATCTCCGAACTTATCCAGCAAACAACTTCTGAGGAGTTGAAGGAAAAAGTCAAAACAAAGAAAAGAAGCGAAATGCTCATTCCCTTGGATGACTATGTCAAATCAGGCATTTACATCGGAACAAAAGTTGTTACTCCGAACATGAGGCAATACGTGTACAGAAGAAGGGCTGACGGACTGGCAATTTTCAACACCGATCTTATTGATGAAAAACTGAAAGAAGGAATAGAATACCTTTCACAGTATAATCCTGAAGATGTTGTTCTTGTATGCAAAAGGGAAGTTGGATGGAAATCTGCAAGAAAATTTTCTGAATTAACAGGAATTAGGGTTTTCGCAAAGAAATATCCTGCAGGAATCTTAACCAATATCAGATTGCCGGACTTCTTTGAAAATGAATTGACAATCGTAACAGATTCATGGCTTGACAAGAATGCATTGCATGATACTTTAGCTGTGAACAAGAAAGTTTTGATGATTTGTGACACAAACAACTTTTCACAGGGAGCTGACAAAATAGTAATTGGAAACAACAAAAGTGCAAAGAGTCTTGGAGTTATTTTCTATCTTCTTGCAAGAGGATACATGAAAGCAAAAGGAATCGAGAAAGAAATCCCTGATTTAGAATGGTGGATGGAAGAATAAATCACAATAATTTTTATAAAGAAAGACAGTATTGATTTATGTGGAAGAAAATACTTTAAAAGAGGCACAGAAAATAATTGATGAATTTGTAAAAGAAAGACATTGGGAAAGGCCTTCGTCGGATACATTTATCCATCTTGTTGAAGAAATTGGTGAGGTTGGAAGTAATATCCTAATAATGAAAGATTATGGTGGTGGACATACCAAGGACAAATTGGTAAATCTTGAAGAAGAACTTGCTGATGTTCTTTATTTATTGCTTAAATTGGCAAATGAGAATAATGTTGATTTGCAGAATGCCTTTACATCCAAAATTGAAAAGATAAGAAACAAATTTCCAGCTAACAAATAGGTTTTTATATTTCTCATTGAATTAATTTGAATGGATATTTTAACAATAACTCTTGCAGTGATTTTTATTTTTGGAATAGTTATTTCATACTTTGCAGGTCAGAAAATTGCAGAAATCAGAAGAGACTCTCATTGGGAATCACAGATACCAATCCATAGACAAGATGCAATAATGAAATCTCGTGCAGTTCTTTCTGGACAGTTCTCGGAACAATTAGCACCTTATCTTCCTGATTTTCCATACAAGCCGACTGAATGTAGATTTTTGGGCAAACCTGTTGACTTTATTGTCTTCAAAGGATCTGATGAAAAGAACATTGATGAAATTGTTTTTGTTGAAGTAAAAAGCAGAAATTCAAAACTGTCTGAAAAGGAAAAAAGTTTGAAAAATGCAATTGAAAAAAAGAAAGTGAGGTTTGAAGAATACAGGGTTCCTGGTGACTTAGTAGATGGAGATTAAATCTTAAAGAACAACCAGGATTTTTCTGGCTTGGATCCAAAATTTGTCTTCACAAGAACGTACATTCCTTTTAATTTTTTCCCATGAATTGTGAATTCTATTTTCTTGTTATCTTTTATTTTCAATTCATAATACCCTTTGTCCCATATCTCAACTTCTCCCGCGCCATATCCTTCTGGAATTGTTCCATGGAATTTTTCATAACCAATAGGATGATCTTCTGTCATTACAGCCAATCTTTTGATTCCTTTTGCTTTTGGAGGCTCTTTCGGCAATGCCCATGATTTTAAAACACCGTCAATTTCTAGGCGAAGGTCATAATGTAGGTGTGAAGCCGCATGACGCTGAATAACATAAATTGGTTTTCGTGTTGATCTTCCCTTTAATTTTCCTTTTGGTTCTGATGTTTTTTTAAAATCTCTCTTCAGATTGTATTCCTTTAGCGACATACCAACATAAGCCATTACAAATTTAAATAAGTTAGTGAAAAGTATATTTTATTACAACATCGGTTTAAGTAATTCTTAATAGTAATTTCTAAATGGAAGACTTTACTGGAGGAGTTTCTACAGAATCTTATACAGATACGTTTATGCAAAGTTTGAAAAAGCGCCCCATGCCCAAGGCAGATTCACCGCCAGTACATGTTAGGGTAGAAAGACATGGGCAAGATGATGGATATTCTGTTAATTTCAATTACAATAAAATAAATTTTACAGAAAGAGTTGCAACGGCACAAGATGTATGGAGAAAAATTGCCAGTTTATCATCTCGGAGAGCAGATTTCGGATGGCCTGAAAAATTACAATACTCTTTGGAAGTTCATCTTTACAAAGGAGATGAAAGAGACGAGGAAAACGAAGAAGCATTAAACGGTTTTTTAAGAAACAAATTAAAAGGACTAATTTCTTTTGTTAATTAATTTTTAGATTCATAAAATTTATAAAATACTTAAAGGGATTTGATAGATGAACACAGTCCCTACAGAAGGTTATGACAGAATAGATTCTTCTTACCCAAAGATTGATGTTGTTATAGTTCAAACAGATAGTTCAAATACTTGTGGTGTTTTGATTGATTATGGAAAAACAAATGAACAATTTACAATGGGGGGAGGTAAGATTGAGGAGGTTTGTTATGCAATTGCAAATCGCATTCAGCACAAAAGAAATAATGAAGGAAGAAATATTCCCGGCTTAAAAAATCCGTGCTATAAATTCAGTTTAAGACTAAATGATTCAAGTACACACAAAAAACCAAAAGAGGAAGAAACTTTAAGAAAAGAATTTAAAAGAAGATTGGAAGGAATAGTCGCCTGAGCTTAAATTCTCATCGGAATATTTATAAAGTAAATTTTTTATCATCCATTGTTAAAAAATGATTGCCTTAATAATCAATTCAAAGGTTAAGGTATGATGCATGCAAACATTATAGTAATTCTCAGCCGATAGTAGGAGTTTTTTAGTTTTTTCTACCGAAGAAAAAACGTTGATTTCATTTTATTAATTAAATTGAAAGATGATATTAAATCCAGTTGATCCTGCTGGCGGCTGCGGCTCTCTGGTTTGCACTTAGACAT
>CAZIET010000033.1:0-6523 GCA_964538405.1 Candidatus Woesearchaeota archaeon | reverse complement strand
GTATTTAATAATTGTTTTGCCGTTTCTCAGCACCATTCTGTTGCTCCCAGATTGCATAAGGATTGTTTCATTGCAGCATTGTCTTGTGATTGTACTATCAAATTTTAGGTAGGAGAGCATTGCGTTGTATCGTTTTCAACTCCTGTAAGAATATTTGTCCACACAGCTCCTCCCTCCCCGCTCCTTCTATCCTTGCAAAGGCAAAGCCAGGACTCAGAGTTGGTGGGTTCCTTAACATAAGCTATGGATCCCATAAGTGCGCTCGCACAAGTTGGCAGTGCGTTTGAGGTATAGTACTGACCAAAACGAAGCAGTCCGTTGCTTGCATTGAAATACATTGTTGCTCCTGCTGATCCATTTGTAACATTAAGGCTTCCAACAGCAGTTATTCCTCCATCTTGCCACGAGTCGCCTTCATTGTCAAGAGCAAAACGGGCTGTTCCATCGTCGGTGGTAATCACAAAAAGGTTTGCATTTGAACCTGCATCTACGGCGTCCGTCCCACTGGCTTTTGAACCCTTGATCTGAACAATTCCTTTCGCTGCTGTAGATTTTGCCGTGTCCACTGTATTTGATACACCAACTAAGAAAAGGGCTTGGGTACCCGTATCAGCAAATCCCCAAATTCCTAAAATACCATTTGCTCCCCCCTCTTTCCTTATGAATCCGTAGGTGTCTGTTTCTGCTTCAAGAGTCACTCCATGCGTGATATCAGAACCTTTGAATGCAAGAATTTCATTGGTTGCGGTACCTTTATTTATCGTGATTCCCTTTGTCATCTGACCATTTGCAGTATCACCAACCATAAGAAGGGGTGTTCCTGCTCCATCTGCAGCACCACCCACAAATAGCGTTGATGTTACATTGATTTCTCCAACAACATTTAATTTATGGCTTGGATTTGTGGTTCCGATTCCAACATTTCCATTTGAATTGATCAGCATTCTTAGTGTGGGCGCAAAATCAACCGTGCTTGCGGTTGTAAATTCCAGCCTTCCTTTTCTGTTTCCTGCATCTGTGTCGTCATGAACTGCCCTTATTGAAGCGGCCTCAAATAATCCCCCTGCACTATTAGTTCCGTTGAACTTAATGGTTCCATAAATTTCATTCGCGCTGGTAATTGAGTCTGTTCTTCCTATAGTAACATTTGGTGCCCCATTTTGGAAAATAGAAAGTATTGTACCGGGATTTGTAGTTCCAATTCCTACATTTCCTGAATTATTGATAGTTATCCTTGCAACGCTGTTGGTTGCGATGCTAAGTCCAAAATTGTCCCCCGTTCCAATTCCCATCGGACCGTTGTTTGTATAAACAAATCCTCCACTCGCTAAACTCTGGCTAAATTGTCCTCCCGATGCTGCAGAACCATATCCACCCATAAACAGGCTTCCAGTTCCTTCTTGATCAGCAACAAATCCAACAAAATCAGTTGTGCTTGTTGATTCAGCCGACACCCTTGTGTCCCCATTTCCACTGATTTGAAGCAGCTTAAGCCCAGATCCCGGATTTACCCCAATTCCAACATATCCGCTTCCATTGACTATAAACTGTCCCGTGTTGCTTTTGCCTGCACTTGTATTTGTCACATTCATTGTTCCAATAACATTCAATGTGTTTATGGGTGAAGATGTGTTTATTCCAACCCTATTATCTCTGGTAAGTGCCATAGTAAGTGCAGCTCCAGTTCCAGTGTAAAAAGATATGTTTCCGGAAGCATTTTCATTCACAAACTGCCAATTATTGTTTGGATTGTCGAATGATATATACCCTCTGTCAGTAGTCCCTTCTCTGAATCGAAACACAAAATTCTGCCCAGGCAAAGATTCAAATAAAACTCTCCCAGTACCTGATGTGTCATTTATGTGTAATACATTGTCAGCAACAGGGGTTGTGGTCCCAATTCCAACACTGTCTGTATTTGCATTTACAAACAACGTTGAAGTATCAAAAGTCTGGTTGAAAGCCCCGAATGTGTTCGCAGCGTCTGTTCTTGCAAGAGTTCCGTTTATAGCCTGACTCCAGGAAGCCATTGTTCCATTTACAATATTTGCCCAAGATGCAAGAGTTCCATTTATAGCTTCTGCCCAGCTTGCCATTGTGCCGTTTACGACATTTGCCCAAGTAGCGTAACTTGCATTCGTTGCATATAGATATCCAACAGTCAAATTATTTCCTGAAACATACAATGTATCTGTGATGTTTCCATTTCCAACAACATTCAAAGTGTTTTGAGGGGTTGTTGTATTTACACCCAATCTATTATTCAAACTATCAGCAAAGAAGAAATTATCTAATGTAAGATTTTTATCAGGCTGCAAATAAACCGGAAAATTAAATTCAAATCTTTCGCTTCCATTAGTGCTATCCCATTTAATGACTGCATTTATGACCGGAGTCCCACGCTCAAAAGCCAGTGAACTATTTCTTTCATCATCTCCGGTGTTATTAGTGTGAATTGTAAAGGTGTCAAAGTTTGTTCCTGATATGTTCACTTCCCCGGCAGCAATGGAATTTGCGTTAAGAACATCAACATAAGCAACCTGCCATCTGTTGGCAGAAGTTCCCAAATCCCTTGCATTGTCTACTGGAACAAAGTGGCTTGCAACCAATCCATTTGCAATAATATAATCCGCTGTTGAACTCCCCAAAGTTATATTGTTGAAAATATATGCGCTTCCGTTGATACTTGCATTTCCGCCCAGTGTCAGATTCCTGTATCTCAAAGAAGAATTCCCAATGTCAAAAACATTGTCCCATCCAAACTGCGGAATTATGCTTCCATTCACAAGAAGGCTGTTCACAGTCAATGAAGTCAGATTGTAGACAAAAACTGTCTGGGCATACAAATCTCCTCCAACTATGCTTATTCCATTAGCTTGCCATCCCCCATTGAAACCATAGGTTCCAGAGAAGTTTCCGCCCCCCGTAACATTAATGTCCCCAACAACATTCAACGCATTAATTGGTGTTGTTGTTCCAATCCCAACTCGGTCATTATTTGAGCTTACAAACAAAGTTGAGGTGTCAAAAGTCTGGTTGAAAGCCCCGAATGTGTTCGCTGCATCCGTTCTTGCAAGAGTTCCATTGATTGCCTGGCTCCATGAAGTCATGGTTCCGTTGATTACATTGGCCCATGAAGCTAAAGTTCCGTTGATTGCTTCTGCCCAGCTTATCCAAATATCGTTTGTAACATTCGATGCATTTAACTGTCCCAGAAAGGTATGTGCCGTTACATTATAAGAACTTGTGAAATTTGAATTTGCGGTAACATTGGTCAAGTTGACATTCAATGTCCTGAATGAATATGGAGCCCTTGCAAGGCTTATTGTATCAGTCAACGTTCCATTCCTGTAATAACAAAGCCAGTACTGCTGATTGAAATTAAGTGTTACATTGTTCAAATACACTGAAACAATCCCCCTCACATCAGTCTCCCTTGTCGTAAGATTGCTATAAACTATATTTGCAACTGCACAATCCGTTGAATTGGAGATATTGAACGCAAAAGCATATGTTCCAGTTGTTGCAACTCCATTGGAATCAGTAACTTGGATGTTCAGATGCAAATCCTCCGCAATGTCTGCCGCAGACAAAACACTTGAAAAAATAACAAGTGAAATGGAAATAATCAGCAAGAATTCCCTTTGTTTTAAATTGCTAAACTTCACCATTTTTTAACCCCTTTTTAAGATTTTTATAGAAGAGCTTTTCAGCATTTAAATCTTACGATTAAAAAAATTTCTACCAGATCTTTTATCCTCTACCAAAACATATGTATCGGAGCCTTGAATATTTCCTTCCGGCGTGTTTGAAAAACCGTCGCAAGTTTTATAAACAAATTTTTCACATAATTCCTTATGGGACTGAAAAGCGCCTTGAAACTAAAGAAAAACAGGAAAA
The DNA here is from genome assembly GCA_964538405.1 of Candidatus Woesearchaeota archaeon. GTDB lineage: Archaea > Nanobdellota > Nanobdellia > Pacearchaeales > GW2011-AR1 > JAGVWT01. The sequence goes on along the minus strand of CAZIET010000033.1, from coordinate 2,623 downwards.
AGTTCAGATGGAAAGACCATGGTTACAAAGTGAAAACTCTCGATCTTTATGCCAAATCAGACCCTCTTGGAGGGGCAAACCAGGCAAAGGGAATAGTTCTGCAGAAAGTCCAAAAGGAAGCAAAGCAGCCAAACTCGGCGATGAGAAAATGCTGCAAGGTCCAGCTGAAAAAGAATGGAAAGACAATAACTGCATTCATTCCAGGAAATCTGGCTCAGAAGTTCATTGATGAACACGATGAGGTTATGGTGGAGAGAATTGGTGGAAAACAGGGAAGATCCAAGGGAGATATTCCGGGAGTCAGATTCAAGATAATTAAAGTAAACGATCAGCCTTTGCACTTGTTATGGCAAGGCAAGATTGAGAAGGGTAGAAGATGAGTCTAGAAAATACAACTAATTCAACAGATGTTCGTGAAGTTAATTTTGATTATGTTGGGCTTAACGAATTTCTTGACTTAACAGTTTGGTTAAGAGATAATAAATACGGTGAAGTAGGGGGAAGATCACAGGATGAAAAATATATGTATGAATCACCAGATGAAAGTCATAGAGTTTTATTAAACAACAGAGAAAGAAGAATAACAGTGATATATGAAACTGACAAAGAAAAAGAATCATCTAAGCTATTAGCAATAATAAGATCATTAAAAGGGGTAACTGAAAAACCGGGGGCTGAAAAATAAAATGACTGAACAAAGGCAAATCCAGAATTTCAAGATTTTTGACTTGTATGACATAAATGAAATTAAGGTTGAAGATCCGGGATTGAAGCCGATTATAAATTTGCAGCCAAAACTTATTCTTAAAAGCAACGGAAGAAATGTCCACAAGCACGGGCAACTGAAAATCAACATTGTTGAAAGATTAATGAACAAATTGTCGGTTGCAGGACACAGAAGCAAAAAACACAGAATTCAGTTTGGAGCAAACACAGGAAAATACCAGAAAAACATGAAAGTGGTTCTTGATGCCCTAAAAATTGTTGGTGACAAGACAAAAATTAATCCTGTTCAAGTTCTGGTAAAGGCAATTGAAAATTCAGCACCAAGGGATGAAACAACTGTTATTGAATATGGTGGAGCAAGATATTTGCAGGCAGTAGATGTATCTCCATTGAGAAGGGTAAATATTGCCTTGAGAAACATTATTCATGGAGCATCAGACAGGGCATTCAACAAAAAGAAAAACATCACGGAAGGTTTGGCGGAAGAAATAATCCTTGCATATGAAAACAAAGGGGACAGTTCGGCTGTAAGGAAAAAAATCGAATCGGAAAAGCAGGCTGATTCAGCTCGTTAAATTCTATAAATGACAAAACAAAGACTTCTCGAAGTTTCTGGCTTGGAAATAAGAAAATCAAAAATAGCAGATAATGGAATTTTTGCTAACAGAAGTATTTCAAAAGGCCAAACAATCCTTTTTCTTGATGGTGAAGAAGTTAGCCTTAAAGAGATAGGAAGAAGAATTGATCAAGGAATAGAAAAAGAGTGTGATCCTTTACAAGTGGATGATGAAATATATATATAGATTTGAATGAATTACCAAGACTAATCAATCATTCCTGCGATCCAAATTCTTTTGTAAAAGGGAAAAATGAGTTAATTGCCTTAAAAGATATAACAAAAGGGGAAGAAATAACTTATGATTATTCAACAACCATGAATGATAATGAAAAAGAAATAGAAAGAATGGAAGGAAAACTAGTAATTTATCCATGTAATTGTAAAAGTAGAAAATGCAGAAACACTATTGACCAGTTTAAAACCCTACCAAAAGAAATACAAGAATATTACTTGAAAAACAATTTTGCCCCAGACTTTATTCTAAGAAAGTTTCAAAAAACTTTATAATCTGTTTTCATCTTTAACTGTGATGAAGAATGAAATTTCTAAAATTCTTGTAGAAGTACTGAAAGAAAAAAGAATTAATCTATCTCAAAAGGAAATTGAAGACAAAATTGAAATTCCTCCTTCACCAGAAATGGGGGATTATGCCTTCCCATGTTTTTTTCTTGCTGGCCAATTGAGAGAAAATCCTACAAAAATTGCAAATGATCTTAAGAATAAATTAGAAAACACAAAGAAATTTGAAAAAATAGAAGTCAAAGGTGCCTATCTCAACTTTTTTGTAAAAAAGAAAAACCTGGCTGAAGAAACAATTAAAGAAATTTTAAAGAAAAAGGAAAATTACGGTAAATCAAAAAATGAAAAGAAAACTGTAATGGTTGAATTTATTTCTCCAAACATAAACAAACCACTTCATCTAGGTCATCTTAGAAATATGTCGCTCGGTGAAAGCATCACTAGAACATACAAGTTTAATGGAAATAAAGTTATTACTTCTAGCATAAATAACGATCGTGGAATTCACATCTGTAAATCAATGCTTGCATACATGAAATGGGGTAAAAATCAAACTCCAGAAAAATCAAAGAAAAAACCAGACCATTTTGTGGGAGACTATTATGTATTATATGCCAGAAACGAAAAGAAAAATCCAGAATTAGAAAAAGAAGCTCAAGAGCTTTTGAAAAAATGGGAAAGTGGAGATAAAAAAACAATGGAGGTATGGAAAAAGATGAATAAATGGGTATTAGATGGATTTAGGCAGACATACAAGAC
>CAZIET010000032.1:0-6754 GCA_964538405.1 Candidatus Woesearchaeota archaeon | reverse complement strand
CTTTGCCATTTTAATGTGATTGAAAAAATAGTTTATAAAAGTTTTTAAGTGAAGTTACATTTGGAAATTTAAGCGTGAGTGCCAGAGAGGCCAAATGGGCTGGACTTAAGATCCAGTGGCTTAGTGCCTGCGAAGGTTCGACTCCTTCCTCCCGCATTTCTTGAAAATGAAAAACAGAAAAGAGATTATTCTACTATTAATTCTTTTAATTTTGCTGTTTACAATAAATTATCCATATCTTGACAGAATCACAGGAAACTTTCTAAACGAGCAAAAATCAGTCCATATAACAAGGGTAATTGACGGAGACACAATTGTTGCGGGAAATGAAACCATAAGATTGCTTGGAATCAATACTCCTGAAAGAAAAGATTATTTGTATAATGAAGCAAACGAATTTCTTAATGCTTCTGTTTTCAACAAAACTGTTTATCTGGACTTTGGAAAAAGAGAAACCGACAAATACGGCAGAACTCTTGCATATATATTCCTTGATGGAAAAAACATAAATTTAGAACTGGTGGAAGAAGGGTATGCAAACCCTTATTTTTTGGAGGGAAAGGACAAATATTATGGAAAATTCTTTCAGGCATGGAACAAATGCATAGAAAAGAACCAGAATCTATGTGAAAAATCTGTTGATGAATGTTCCCGATGCATCATATTAAAGAAATTTGATTCAAGAAATGAGGAGATAGTTTTCTACAATCAGTGTAACTTTATTTGTGAAATGACAAACTGGAGCATAAAGGATGAGGGAAGGAAGAAATTTATCTTTCCTAAATTTTTCTTGGAAAGTAACACAGAAATAAAAATAATAACTGCTGATTTAAAAGATAATGATAAAACCTTTTTTTGGAAAAATGAAACTAATGTTTGGACAGAAACAGGTGATACCTTGTTCTTAAGGGATGACAAGGGAAAACTTGTTCTATGGGAAAACTATTAATCTTTAAAAGAATAAATTCCTTGATATTGCATGAGGTTGATAATTTTTAGCCTGCTTGCTATCCTGTCTTTGGGATTTGCCACAGCATTGCCTTCCTTAAATGTAACAATCACTGGAGCCTTTTACAATGGAACTAATTATATATTCTCTCCTGATGGCAATTTTTATGACGAAATAACCATAACAATGAACTCTTCTGAAATTGTTAAAGACTGGAACACAACAAGAATATTCAATTCAAGTTTATCACAAGTAAAATCTTTCAATTCCCCTGCCGGATCGCCAGACAACATTTCCGGACTGATAAAAACATGGGATGGAAGCTCTCCGGATTACATCAACGAGGTTCCAGATGGATTTTATACAATAAACACAACAGTAACTGACTGGAGCAACAACATATTAACTGTTCAACTTACAGGAATTTTCGTTGACAGATCTAAGCCAAAGTTTTCCACTTACATTTCAAATAATTTAACTTCATCTGATAACACACAGGTAAACGTAACTCTTGAAGAAATCAATCTGCAAAAAGTCATTCTTGAACTAAATGGAACAAACTACACTGTAACATCAAATATTAGCAATGTTTTTTATTTTACAATATTAAGCGGAAATTATTCTTCAAATCAAATTGATTATTATTGGTATGCAAATGATTCACTTGGAAATCTGAACAAATCTTCTTTACAATCATTCACAGTAACTCAAAACGCTGAAGTACAAAACGAAAATTCTGTTTCAGGTGATTCAACAAAAGATTATTCAATAAAAAGCAAAAAACAAACATTCATTTTCAATAAATCAAGCGAAAGCAAAATTAGTGAAATAAAACTTGAAGAAAATTATGTATATTTAGACAATAGCTTTGTTTTTGCTATATACTTATTAATACTGAACACAGTTCTTCTGTTAACCCTCTCAGTATTGATTGTAAAGTCGAAATAATATAACAATTTTAGGATAGAAATCTTTATAAATAACTATTTTGAAGTTACTACAAGATGAGAGGTGATAAAAATGCAATGGAATACGACTCATCAAAACAGGCTGGAAACGTTGAAGAGGATAATTATTCTAGACAATTAGGAAAAAGAATTAAAACTACTTTGTATGCTGGCTTGGCCGCTTTGACTCTTGGAGGATGCACAATAAAATATAATCCTGAAGCACTAGCAGAGATGAAAAAAGGAGGAAGAGAATTAGTCCAAGATCTTAAAACTGCCGGAAGGGAAATCGCAGGAGTAGTTAGGGGGGGTTTTGAGGAATTATTTGATGGAAAAACGACTTACGAACATGGAGTATCTACGTCTTCAGTTTTATCAGGCAATTTAAACATGTGCAATGACGGCACTCCGGTCGCACTTTATTTTGATGCCAAACTCAGAGATGGAGAAAGAATACAAGGAAAGTCTTTATCAGAGCTTATGGGCGAAAAGGCCACACTTATAAGATATGAAGGAACTCCGATAGCATTGGTTCCTCAGAATAGCCAAGGCAGAGTGTATATCACTAAAGAAAATGATAATTTATATGTTAATTGCAGAAAACCAGATGTATTTGGAGAAGCGGAAGCTGCAGAAAAACCTGGAGTTACTCCACCACAGCCACCAACACCTCCTGAACCACCGGTAACTCCACCAGAAGGACCTAAAGGAGGAGTAGATAGAGAAGGAGGAGATGGGGTAAAACCAGCAGGACCTAAGGAAAGATAAAATGAAAACAAAAAAATCTTCAATGAATAAAATAGGATTGTTCTTTGCATTTGCAATTTTAATGATAGCCTCAGTTATTGCAGTTTCAGGAGTCATGCAGACAGACAAATTCTTTGATTCCTCAACAGGAAGTGCTTTGACTGGAGTAAGAAGCTTGCTTTACAGTTGCAACGACGTCGGCTGTAGCACATTCGGAAGTCAGGTACATGACTTAAATTCAGGAAGCTCAAATCAGATACAATTCCAATATCCTTACAATCCTAGTTCAACGAGTTCAAATAAAGATTCTTACGCCCATTACCTATTCAAGCAATGTTACCTTCCAAAAGAGTTTGTAGAAAAAGTTTGGGGGGGAGACACATCAGTCCAATTTAACAATAATTTCAACAAAGCACCATCATGCCATTCACCAATTGACAGCTTCAGCGTTACAAACGCAAATTATGTCAACGAACCAGTCATAATAAACATGGTTGCCAAGCTTGGAGCAGATGTGCACAGCGCATTCACAAATGCAGAACTTACACAAGTTCCTTCAGGAACAGAGGACCATTATTCTGTTGAAACAAAGGTTACACTTGAAATAAGAAATTCAAACGGAAATGTTGTACACTCCCAGACAAAGACACTTAACATACTGATGGACACATCACAGCCTGTTGAATTCTCATGGACTCCTCAAGTAAAGGGAGATTATGAAATAGAAGTAAAGACAGAAATAACAGATTGCCAATGCCAAAGCTCATTCTCACAGAATTCAGCTAAAGTGATTGAAGTATGGGAAGCAAGACCTCAAAATCAGTGCTACACATTGATAAATGATCTTGAAGCAACGCCCGAGTTTGCAGAAGCAGGAAAACCGGTAACAGTAAGCTACACGAAGATAAGCAATTATGTGGATGCTGTTTTTGCCAAGACTGCAATCCCAACAAGAGTTGCATATGCAGTAACAGACAACAATGAAAATATCTTTTTCCTTAGCCAAGATGTAATAAGAGCAAACTCAAACACCATGGATCCTGAAACAGTTTCTTTCACATGGACGCCAAGAGTTGGAGGAAATTATAACATTGCAGTTGGAGGAGTTGGAGAAAGCTCATTATGTGTTGGAAAGACAAATCCTGAAGATATAGCAGTTCTTGGATTCTTTGTAAGTCATCTTCCTGCTCCTCAGTTGTCGGATGTGACATTCGTTGTTACAGATTCAAAGACAAGCAATGTTTTGCAAGGAGCTTCTGTAATGTTTGGGGTACAAAATGGAATGACGGATTCATCTGGAAAAGTGAAATTTAAATCAAATCCAGGAACTTATGAATGGAAAGTTGAAAAGGACAATTATAAATCAAAAGACGGAAGCGTAACAGTTTCAAATCAAAATCTAACTGTTAATGTAGCCCTTGCCGCAATCGAAGACGACGATGAAGATGATGGTGATGAAGACAATGGCGGAAATGGTGATGACAAAAAAAAGAAATCAGCAAAGAAACTCAACTTCATAGAACTGAATGCTCCAACTTCAGATGCTCAGGTTGTTTACACTGAAGAACCATTGACAAACAAGAAGGGAAATGCAGATGTTGCAATGTGGGTCTTGATCATAGGTTCAGTTCTTATTTTGCTTGCCGTTCTGTTCTTGGTTGCCGTAGCAATGAGAAGATAAAATGCCAGAAAGAGATTTAACAACGGATAAGGAAAAGAGTATTGGATTAAGAAGAAAAGGCGAAGAAGAATCAAAAAGATCTCAAATAGAAATAAAAATAAATTGGGTAGTGAGTGGACCATTTGAATACATTGAAGAAATGCCAGAAGGGGTTCAAAATTCAGATTTATACTTATTGGGAAGACTTCAAACTTTAGTTGCAGGTGGACCAAGAACTATCCCAAGAGATATTCCGGGGAATATAGAAATTTCTTACGACAAAAGAAGGTTATCTTATAATAAAAGATGATTTTGTTTTTTGATAGAACTTAAATACATAGGTTTTAAAAACAGTTATTCTTACTAAATTCGTAGACTAGGTCAGCGGGATAGCCCTCCGCTAATTGCAAACGGGCTTTATGGCAGACTGCAAGAAGGTGAGTGAGAAGAGAGTTTGAAAGTCCTCTGTTCCAACGTTGACGTTTTGTCCGTCTTGATCTTGCAGATGCGAATCGGGTCAGGCCTTGATCGGAGCAGCCCTAAACATTTGTTAAGGTGCTTGGCGGGTCGCAGAACCGAGAAGGTCAAAGGTAAACTTTTAAAGTTTTTTCAGGCAAACCTTCGAGTCTACACTTATTTTTTATAGAAAGATTTAAATATCACGATGTCTCATTAAAATTATGGAAATAAAAACAATAGCAAGAAAATGGGGAAACTCGATAGCAATAATTCTGCCAAAAATAGTGGTAGATGAAAATAAAATAAGTGAAGATGAAGAAATTACTATAGAAATAAAAAAAAGACCTACCACAGGAGATTTCTTTGGGAAATTCCCTAGAAAATCAAAGAAAACAGCCCAGCAAATAAAGGATGAGCTGAGAAGGGGATGGGACTAAAATACTTCTTTGATACTTATGCGATTGTTGAATTAATTTCTGGGAATCCAAACTTCGCAAAGTACATAAATGAACCATTTGTTTTAACCATTTTCAACTTAAGTGAGTTATATTATTTTGCTTTGAGGGAGTACAATAATGATGCTGACAAAATTTTTGAGAAATATAAGCAGGGTGTGGCTAAAATTAATGACGAGATATTAAAAGAGGCGATGAAATTCCGGAAGAATAACAAATCCAAAGATCTTTCCTACGCTGATTGTATTGGTTATGTCTATGCACTAAAAAATAATTTGATATTTCTTACAGGAGACAGACAGTTTGAAAAAATGAAAAATGTTGAATTTGTAAAATAAGTTTTACTTTTGGTGCTGATCGCTTAGATGGAATTCCTTTTCCAGAAGATTTTCCATTTTAGTAAAGATTTTATGCAATGTTCTTTTGAAATCCCAATCGATTGCAGAAGCTTCAAAAGTCTTTCCTGCCGGAGAGATTGCCCTTAAATGAAGACTATATCGGTTTCTTTTCCCTTCCTTGCTGTAGTCCTTAAGATAAAGAATAAACGAAGAGATATTTTTCAGCTTCCTTTCTATTTTTCTTGAGTATTCTCCAAATATCTTCTCAAAATCCTTCCTGTCCTGCTCCCCTATTAGGTCAAAACCGACTGTCTTCAGTTCCATAAGTAATACATTAAATTAATTTATATATAGATTTTTAGTATAATAAAATACTACATTCTAAGTAACTTTCAAGTAACAACACCCATAAAACTTATAAAGGAAAATTTTGTGAATTTTTTATGGAAACATATTATGAACCACAAAGAGAAAGAAGATCTCAAGTAGATGCAGCTTATGAGCATGTAAGACGTGAGGTCCCAATTTTGTATAATATGAATGACAGCTTGGATAAATTCATAGAAGGAAAAAGAAGGTTAGCTGAAAGTTTACTAAAAATAGCTGGCGAAGAATAGTTCTCAAAATCTTAATAAAGTTCTTTTAACATTTTATCTAATGAACAAAAGAGGGCAGTTCTATCTGGTTGCCACAGTAATAATCGTTTCAATAATTGCGGGACTTGCTGTAATTTCAAATTATTCATATGAAAAAACCCCTTCAAAATTCTATCCAATAGAACAAGAATTGAGAATTGAAAGCGCAAAGGTAATGGATTATGGGATAGCAAACGGAAAAAACACAAATGATTTGATGAAAAACTTCTCAAGAGATTACTCAATAAATTCTGATTCAGATTCTTCATATTTTGTTTTCGGAAAAGAAGACAATTTAACTCTTGCAGGATACAATGAACTGAATTCAACAACCATCCAGATAAATGTCGGACTTGGAGAGCAGGCAATGAACTTCACAAAGGGACAATTCCAAGCTTTCAATTTCAGCAATACGGGGGAAAATATAAAAGTGATAATAAGCAATGTATCATATGATTTCAAGCTGAATAAAGGCCAGAACTTTTATTTTGTTGTATCAAAAAACATTGATGGTGAGAAATAGGTTGCAACAAATGGATAAAAAAGGGGTTAGCACGCTGATCG
>CAZIET010000031.1:0-7324 GCA_964538405.1 Candidatus Woesearchaeota archaeon | reverse complement strand
ATTTACAATGTCCTTTATTACCTGATCTATTTCCTCGCTGGAAAGTTTTTTGTTGTTCAATTTTTTCTTGATAAAGACCAGACTCTTGCTTTCGGGAGCGATTGAAACATCAATTCTCTCACCTTTTCTCAAATGCAACTTTTTTCTTATCTCTGATGAAACATAAATTTCGTTTTTCCTTACCAAATTCCCATCAACAATATGGACTGTGGAAGAAATCTTTTTACTATGCCTTGAAATAGTGCTTATTACAATTGTCTCTTCTATGTTTATTCCCAAAGTTGTAGCAGTATCTCTGTTAAGAATTGATACGGGCATTCCTGCGCCCCATTTAGAAAATTTTGCTTTTAATTCCATCTTCCCTCTTTTAATAACTAAGATTTAGGTGTTTTTAATTCTGTATACTTCAAGTATAATGAAAAGATATGCAAGAATCAATGGACCGAGTATGAGCCCCACAATTCCGAAAAAGAAAAATCCTCCAACCATTCCTATAAGGAATATCAACGGATGCATCTGAGTCATTCTAGATACAAAAATAGGCCTTAAAATATTGTCTATGACGCTGGAGATTATTCCAAACACCAAAACTCCAACTGCGGGAACGGTGTTTCCTGCTATGAACAAATAAACAACTACTGGACCCCAAACAACCGCAGTTCCTAGAATTGGCAAGATTCCCATAATACATGCAAACAATGTAAGAAGCAATGCATTATTTACCCCAAATATGAAGAAACCAATACCTGCAATCAATCCCTGCACGATTCCAATCAAAACCTGCCCGTAAAGTATTGAAATAGTTATGTCCTTTGAAGACTTGAATAATTTCTGTTCAACCTCTTTTGAGAAAGGCAAAACTGTTTTTATGTAATCTATTATTTGCTCCTTATCCCTTAACACAAAGAAAAATGTGAAGAAAATCACCAATAGATGCAATGCTATAATTGGAAAATTACTGATTATGTCTGCAAACGAATTTACCAATGAGTTTGTTGCCTTTGTGATGAAAGAGTGAATGACTGAACCAAATTCTGCAGAGAATTGTTCGGATGCAAAAAACGAAGGGAATAAGTTTTTTAGCGGAGTAATAAAATCCATCTGTTGCGACACCTGATAGATTTCAAATGCCTGCGTCAGGAACAAAGGAGTCAGAAACCATAACGGCAAAATTATAATTAAAATTAGCAAGAAGCAAATTATTCCTGCAGAAATGCTTCCGATTTTCACGTAGCTATTAACTTTATCGTAAGTGCTGGAGAAAACAACTGCAAGAATTATCCCAACCATAATCGAAAGTATAATCGGCTTCAAAACCAAGAAAGAAATTAAAACTAAAGCCGCCAAAATAACCATCAAAGTAATCTTTTTGAAATCTTCAGCATTCATCTCCAGAAATATGGTTTAAAATTTATAAATCTATGGTGTAAGAAAAGGTTTATAATTGACAGCCGATAATAAGTAAAATGAATTTTATGAAAAAGATTTTTATTGGGGACGTTGATGACAAAGTTCATTCTAGATTTATACGATTTGGTAAGGGGGAGTATAGGAACAGATTTCTTATTAGTTTGTGGAAGTCAAAGAAACTCAAAGTCAAAAGCAGTTTTGAATTTGCCAACGATCTGGTTAAGGTCTGCGCAGAATTCGGGAATTCCAAAGTCTCTGGGATAATCTTAAGCAAAAAAGACATTTCAAATATTATGTCTATGAATGGAATAATCGGAAACTCCGAAACAAAAAAGGGAGGATTATATTATCAAAACAATATTGCCCTTCAAGAATTGACCAAAGATCAAATTTTAAAATTAGAAGATGAATCTTACTTTACGCTGTTGAATATGGAAGGGGATGGTTTTAAGTTGAAAATGAAGCCCAAACTTCCAAAACCAGGCAAGGATGAGGACAAGATAGATGACAAATTTTGCCAATTGGAAGCGGATGAAAAATTCTATTCAAAAATAAGGGAAGATTTCTTCTGGGACCTTCAAAACGGCAAGAAAGTCAGTGTGGCTCACAATCTGAGTATAACAGAAATAATTGCTCCAAAAGATGAGAAGGATTTTGCAAAAATAAGGGAAATGGCAAAAAGAAAGGGTAAAATAACTAGAATCACAAATATTGACGGAAAGGAAGTGAAGACTGAATTGGATTTTGAAGCTTAGAAGCCCATTATAATTTCATAAGTAAGAATTTCAAGGATAAGAAAACACCTGCTGAGAAATGTGGGATACAACTCAACAATCCTAATAAATGGGAAGGATTATTGTTAAAGAGTTTAGAAGATGGAAGAAAATAAAGGAGTTGATGGTGTAAAAAGAATCATAACAAATACAGGGATACCTCTGACTTTCTTTAATGTCTATGAAGCATTAGAAGATAAAAATCCGAGAAATGTTTTCTTAAATGGTCAGTTATATGTAGAAGACAGAGTAGATGCTATCTTATCATGGTATTTTGGATATGACAACAGCGTTCGCCATAGTTCAATTATCAAATTTTTAAAATCAGAGTATTGTAGTTTTATTTCTAAAATTAGATTTTTGTCTATGTTAATTCACACAGATAAACCAAATAATAAAGGCAATAGGGAAGTGATTCCATTTATCAATAATAAAAAAATAATTTCTGGTTTGATAACGATAGGGGAAGTTAGGAACTCTTTTCAACATAATCTTGTTCTTCAAGAAGCTTTCAATAATGTAATAAAGGATGGAAGAAAATTTAGTCTTATTGATAAAAGACTTGATTCTTGTAAAGACTTGAATGATTTAGTTGGTATATTTAAGGAAGAAGTAATTTTACTGGTTAAAGAAATTGATAGTATCTTTTTAAGTGAATTTCCTACACTAAAAATTAGTATAGAAGACCTAAAGAAAGCCTTGACGAGTCCCGCAAGCGACAAAGAAGATAAAATCGCTATAAGTCCCTAAGATTTAACAATCCCAGTTCCAGTAAGGCTTTTAAACCTCTTTTTTCATAAGATATTGTTCCAGGACAGTAAAATGCAAGCAATAATTAGAAATGCCAACATTAAAGTCACCAAAGAAAGGAAGTCTGCAAGTATGGCCCAGAAAAAGGGCGGATAAATTCTTGCCTAGAGTGAACTGGGCTGCTTTAAATTCCAAAAAAAATCCCCAAGCATTCATTGCCTATAAGGCAGGAATGGTCTCTCTTTCTGTTAAAGATAACACACCAAATTCAATGACTAAAGGCAAGAAAATAGTCATTCCGGCTACAATCGTCGAATGTCCCCCAATGAAAATATTCTCAATAAGACTCTATAAACACGGAAATGTTGTTGGAGAAATCCTTAACGACAACATAGACAAGGAACTAAAAAGAGTTGTAAAGCTTCCAAAAACAAAGGAACACAAACACAGCCTAGAAAAAAAAGATACTTACGATGACGTAAGGATCATAGCTTATTCTATACCAAAAAAAACCAATATTAAAAAAACTCCTGACTTAACAGAAATAGGACTTTCTGGAACAGTTGATGAAAAAATCAACTTTGTCAAGGAAAACATGAACAAGGAACTTTCTGTAACAAATACTTTTGCTAAAGGAGAAGTAATTGACTTCAGGGGATTAACAACTGGAAAAGGCTGGGTCGGTCCAGTAAAAAGATTTGGAATCTCATTGAAATCACACAAATCTGAAAAGGGGCAAAGACGTCCGGGAAACCTGGCTCCATGGCATCCATCAAGGGTTACTTTCAAGGCAGCCCAGGCAGGAAACATGGGAATGTATACAAGAGTTACAAAGAACAGTAAGATAGTTGATATTGGAAAAGCTGAAAATAAAAAAGAACTTACAAACATAAAAAATTTCGGTGATATAAAAACAGAATATATAATCGTCAACGGTAGCATACAAGGACCGTCAAAAAGACAGTTGCTTATAACAGTTCCTTTGAAAGAAACTAAAAAACAAGTTAAGAAAAATCTTGACTTCTTGGGAATTTTAAGATGAAAACTATTGATACTAAAGCAGGAAATAAATCTTCTTGGGCTAACGTGAGGCCTGTTTTGCTTCCAGAAAGAGATGAGGCAGTTATAGCAATGTATGAAGGTGGAACAATGATAAGAACTGTGAAGAGGGTTGGTAATGGAATTGTAGAAACCACTTATTCAGATAGCGAAGGATCACATCCAACCGGCTCTGCTATGCATTATGGATCACCATTTACTGAAGAGGGGGGAGATAGAAAATTTACATATCAACCTTCGGACAGATTCCCGCAATTAAATAGTACTCTAAATGACTTAGGAAAATGAAAGCAACAATATTATCAATAGAAGGCAAGAAAGTTAAGGAAATAGAATTGCCAGAATTTTTTTCGGAAAAAATAAGAGATGATTTGATAGCAAGAATTGTTGAGGCAAAGAAAACAATGCAGCCTTACGCTCCATCACAATATGCAGGAATGAAATATTCTGCAAGCGGTAAAATAAGACACAAGAGACACGCATGGAAGGTCAGCTATGGAAGAGGAATGTCAAGGGTTCCAAGAAAAATAATGAGTAGAAGAGGATCACAATTCAACTGGGTTGGAGCAGGAGTTCCAGCAATGAGGGGTGGAAGAAGAGCACATCCCCCAAAGATAGAACATTTGTTAATAAGAAAAAAAATCAACAAAAAAGAACTAACTCTTGCAATGAAATCTGCAATCACAGCAACGGCAAATGAAAATGAAGTCAGGAAAAAATATTCAAGACTAAACAAGGTTGAAGTTAAAGGACTTCCGTTCATCGTAGAATCAAAATTGTCTTCTTTGAAAACAAAACAACTTCTTGAAACCTTGAAAAAGATAATGGGAGAGAAAGTTTTTGTTGTTGGAGTAAGAAACAAGGAAGTAAGAAGCGGAAAAGGAAAATTAAGAGGAAGAAGATACAAGGAAAACGCAGGATTATTAATAGTTACAGGAAAAGATGAAAAAGTAAAAACAAAGGTCTTTGATGTTGCAAATGCAAGCAATTTGAATGTTACTGATTTGGCTTCTGGGGGGCAGGGAAGATTGACAGTTTATACTGAAAATGCAATTAAAGAATTAGGGGAGAGATTAAAATGATAAAACCAATAGCCTTGGATATTGAAACATCTGGAATGGATAGAATAAATTGCGGAATATGGCAAATAGGGGCAATTGATTTGAACACAATGGAAGAATTTTTGGAAGAAGCAAGAATCGACGACGAAGACGTAGTCCAGGAAGAAGCATTAAAGGTTTTCGACAGAACAGAAGCATACCTGAGAGATCCTGAAAAACAATCACAAGAGGAATTGTTGGGTAATTTCTTTAAATGGATGCAAACAAGAAAGATGAGAAATGTATTATGCCAAAATCCACAATTTGATGTGGCTTTCATTGAAATAAAAGCAAACAAATATGGCTTGAAAAAAACAATGCAGCACAGAGCTTTCGATTTGCATTCAATTGCACAAGCAACTTACTCTAGATTAAATGATGGATTCAAAATAAGGAATGGAAAAGATACAGAAGGGATGGAAAGTGATATGAACTTGACAAACACCTTGAATTTCTGCGGACTTACGGATGAAAGAAAAATAATGGTAAGCGGAGAAACAATAAAAGAAGGGAAACCTCATGATGCGCTTGGCGACGCAAAATTGGCTGCAGAATGCTTTTCAAGGATCACAGAGGGCAAATCTATTTTCCCAGAATATGCTAAATTCGAAGTTCCAGGAGAATTGAAAAAATGAATCTAAGACCAATCACAACAGAAAAGGCAGTCATGCTTATCGAATCACAGAATGTTTTGACTTTTGAAACACAGAGAGATGTAACAAGAGAAGAAGCAAAGAAAGAAATTGAAGGATTATTCAATGTCAAGGTTGAAAGAGTTAGAACAATGATAAGGGGGAACCAAAAACATCTTTATGTTAAACTAAAGAAAGCTTCGCCGGCAATCGATGTTGCAACGAAGTTGGGAATAATCTAAATGACACAAGAAATATCAGATAAATTGTACATGATAAAAGGAACGCTAGCAGTCGCAAAAGAAACTCGAACCCCTGTACCTTTGGTTGTAGAACAAAGTGGAAGAGAAGTACTAATTGCAGAGATGTTGTGTTTTGGGATAACGGGAGATAATTATGAATTTATTGCACCTACAAGAGAAATAGATGGAGAAATATTTTCAGTTACATTAAATTTGTATGATTTATCAATAAACAGCTCAGAATTTAGGGCTAGAGTTAAGAAAGTTGATTCAACAAATTATGAATTAAATGATAATGGGTACATAGAAAGATTAACGGCAATGAACCCACCACAAAAACAATAAAATGGCAAAGAGAATAATTTCACAGGCGAGAGGGCATGGAAGCGGAACATACAGGGTTAGAAGAGCCGCATTCAAGTACAGACTGCAGTATCCTCCAAAATTACAGGGAGAGGGAACAGTTGTAAGTCTTTTGAGTTCTGCGGGACATACTGCGCCAATAGCAAAGATCAGATACAACGAAGGAATTTTCTTCATACCTGCATTCAAGGGGATGGTAGAAGGACAAACAATCAATTTGGATTCAAAAGAAGTGAAAGAAGGGAACATCATAAAGCTTGAAAGCGTTCCTATAAAGACAAATATCTATTCAATCGAAGCATCTCCAGGAGATGGCGGAATTTTCATAAAAACTGGCGGAAGTTCAGCATATGTCAACAGAACTCTTGGGGAAAAAGTCTATGTCATGATGCCTTCAAAGCAGGAAAAAGAATTCAATAAAAACTGCAGAGCCATAATCGGAGTAATCGCAGGTGAAGGAAGACTGGACAAACCATTCATGAAAGCGGGAACAAAACACCACTTAATGCTTGCAAGAGGTAAATTGTATCCTAGAACATCCGCAATAAAAGTCAATGTTATTGATCATCCGTTCGGTTCCGGTAGAGGAAAGAATCCAAAGAGAAAGACTGCGAAGAGAGACGCTCCTCCAGGAAAGAGAGTCGGACACATAAGACCAAGCAGAACGGGAAGGAAGAAAAGATAAAATGCCAGACATATTTTCAACACGTGTATTGAAAGACGTAACAAAAGGAAAAAGAATAATAGTGGATGCAGGATGTGGAGAAGGGACACAGGCAGTTTTTTTAGCAAGGCAAAATCTCCAATCACATGTTCGAGGATATGATATGTCTTCCGAAGATATTGCAATCGCAAATAGATTAAAAGCAAAGCATCGTGTAGGAAACGTTCAATTCCAAGTCCAGCAAGGGACTAATTATCCGTTATTTGTTTCAACATCAGGCAACGTCGGCATCGGGAACACGTCACCAGAGACCAAGCTGGATGTCAGTGGC
>CAZIET010000030.1:0-7543 GCA_964538405.1 Candidatus Woesearchaeota archaeon | reverse complement strand
GGACAATGGTGCTCCTCATCTCGGTAGTTTGACGAATCCTAATTATTTCTTCATTCGCAGCCATTTTAATTGCACTTTGTATTTCTTTATAACGGGTAGGTTCTGTTATTTTTGCTTCGACCATATTAAAAATATAAAATCATTATTTATAAGAATTTATATTCTAAATCTTTCCAACCAAATCCAATCCTGGCTTCAAAGTTTCTTTTCCGGGTTTCCAGCTTGCAGGGCATACTTCTCCACCATGTGCTTCGACATATTGTGCCGCCTGAATTTTTCTCAGCAATTCTTCAGTGCTTCTTCCCATGCTGTTGTCATTAATTTCTATTGCTTTCAGGATTCCTTTGGGATCTATTATGAATGTTCCTCTTAATGCAACCCCTTCATCCCATATATAAACACCATAACTCTTTGATATTTTTCCAGTAGTATCGGCAACCATTGGATAATTTATTTTCTTTATCATGTCTGACTTGTCATGCCATGCCTTATGAACCCATTCGGAATCCGTGCTTACACTCAAAACTTCAACATTGTTTTCATTCAATCTTTGATAGTTGTCTGCTAATTCTCCAAGTTCTGTTGGGCATACAAATGTAAAATCCCCAGGATAGAAAAATAACACAACCCATTTTCCCTTGTATTCGGAAAGCTTTACAGTCTTAATTTTGTTTTCATGAAATGCTTTTGCTTCAAATTCCGGTGCTTTTTGCCCTATTGTTGGCATGTTTTTCGTAAAGGTTCAAAATTTAAAAAGTTATATGTTATAATTTGATACATAAATTTATTTAAAGAGTATTTTTGATTTAGTTTTTATGGTAAATGAAGAGGGAAGACTTGAGACTGAGGCAAAAAAACCAACTCCAAAATTGTTCTCAGGTAGAATTAGAACAGTAAATTTAGGAAAGCCCGTTGTTGTTTATTATGGTCTTGATGGGGCACTATTAGCAACTAAGGAAGATGGATATGAACCAATAGAAAATTTAGTGTTAAGAATTGATGATCCTACAGAAGATGAAATAGCTCCTGCAATTTTAATGCGTGGGAAGAATAAAGGACAAGGTGACGGATTGCTTGTTACTAGATATCTCGTTCCTTCAATGTCAGCACAACAACATTCTTTTTATTCTCATACAAACTTCAGATTTGTAGATTAACTAGAATTCAATCTTGACATTCCCTTTTTTGATTTGGCACTGGCAAGCAAGCCTATGTGTTCTGTCTCTTTCCATGTCAACTTCGTTCTGTGTTAACTCTGAAAGGTTCTCTTCTCCTTCAATTATGTCAATCATGCATGTTCCGCATATTCCATTAGTGCAGCAGAATGGAACTCCAAGTTCTTCGACTGCGTCCCTTATTTTTTCTCCATCTTTTACTTCAATTGTTTCATTTGTCTTGTTATTGATTACTTTTGCCATAAGGAAACATAAAATAACAGTCTTAAAAGAGTTTTGGTTTTACTCTGGCTTTTCTTACTAAACTGCCCAATTTTGTCAATATGCCTCTTTTTTCTCCATGAATTATATCAAATTTATTAGTACCCATCACAAATTCCGCATCAGCAACTACCCACATTGTTTTTACTATAACATTGATACTATTTGCATTTTCAATTTCAGGGTGCAAGCAAGTGCTTCTTTCAAAATAAGTTCCATCATAATCTAACCTCCAACTTGGGCTTGGTTTTTCATTTAATCCATTAAAAACATAAGCAAAATATTTTCCACCCCTTTGACAATTTATTTGTATTTTTTGACCTTCATCTTTTGCATATTTGATGACTTCTCTGAATGCAGCCTCATCAAAAACAGGGCCATTATAAAGTGAGTCTTCTGAATCAGCTAAACCAATAGATGGAACAACAGAAAGAACAGCACCAACAAGTCCGCCAATTACTTTTCTCGGCATTAATAGGAAAAGTTTTGAGCTTTTTTAAGTATTAGTGTGCTTGATTTACTGTATTATGCTTTCCTTTGTTATGTATTCAAATGCACTATAAGCGGCCGTGCAGCCGTCTGCAACACCTGTAATCAACTGCTTGAAAGGTTTGTCTGTTACGTCTCCGGCTGCAAAAACTCCTTTGATGTTTGTTTCTGCAGTCATGTGGTTGATTATTATCTCTTTATGATCGTTTACCATAACACCTAATTCTATTGCTACATCAGAAAGAATTTCATGTCCTATGGCAACAAAAACCCCATTCAGCTCAAGTTCATTGCTTCCCTTGTATGGTTTTTCCAAAATTACTTTTCTTACAATTTCATCCCCTTTTACTTCTTTGATGTTATTGTTTGAGATTATTTCTATTTTCCTTTCTTTTACTCTTTTGTAATTTATTGGCTCTGGATGTATGTCATCTCCACGGCAGATCATGTAGACTTTCTTTGCGTGCTCAGTTAATACTAATGCGTCTTTTGCTGCGGAATCTCCTGCTCCAACAACGGCAACTATTTTGTTTTTAAAAAGCACGGCATCACATAAAGCGCAGAAATTTACGCCACGATTTTCAAATTCTCTTGATCCTTTTACTGATTCTCGAAGTTTTTTCCACTTTGTTCCGGTTGCGAAAAGAATTGTTTTGGATTCGTATTCTGATTTATTTGTTTTTACATTAAATCCAGATTTTGTTTTCTTCACTTGCTCAGCCTTTTCTTGTTTTATATTAACTAAATCATAATCTCTTGCATGATCTTCTAATTTTTTTGCAAGCTCATGTCCTGTTAATCTGATAAATCCAGGATAGTTTTCAACAACGTTTGTGGTTGTGATTACTCCTCCTACTGGAAGTTCTGTTCCCTGTGAATGTCCTAAAACCAATGTTTTCAATCCTAATCTTGCTGCATACATTGCTGCAGCTAATCCAGTGCCTCCGCCCCCTATAACCAAGAAGTCATATTTTGTCATTATGAAAATGGCCCCACGAGGAGTTGAACCTCGGACTATTCGGTGTAAACGAATTATTTTACCGCTAGACTATAGGGCCGTTATAAAACAGAACTATATTTTGATTAAAAGTCTTTCGTTTCGGCTCTGTCCGGAATGGACTTTTTGAAAAATAATTTAGCTCTTTTAAGACTTAAAAGGACATATCAAACTTCAAAGGAGATTAACTCTGGACAGAGCCTTCGTTTCACAAATCTTAAAAACAAATTTCTTAATGGTTTCTTATGAATAAACAAAACAATATGACTCTTGTAGATAGATTACTAAATGGAATGCTCATAGATTCTGCTGGATTTGGGATGGGAATGATAGTTGGCCATGCTCACGGATCTGGTCTAGTTTTACAGGATGATTTAGTTCCAACTCTAGCTGTTCTTGGAGTAATGCCTTTAGTTATGTCTGGCGTAGGTTATACTATGCCTGGTGGGATATACTCCGAGTATTATGATCGTGAAACAGGGAAGAAAAGAACTGACTTAAGTAAAGATGAAATAAAGTCATTTGCTACAGTCCCCAGGAAAGAAGCTATTTTTCATGGAGTAACTACATCTATTTGTGAAGCTATAGGTTATGGTATTGGTTATATCGCTGCTAAGTATCAAATTGGTTCGTCGTTCACAAACTTTTAAAAGCATATTTGTGCTATTTTTTGTATGGCTGCCGAAGATTCTAAGAACGAAATACCAGAAATGAATATAGACAAGAAATATTCCCATGCTTCAACTATCCCAAATTTGACTGACGCCCAAAAAGAGACTGAAAAGATGAAAAAGGAATTTGAGAAATTCAAGAATTCAGCAATGAAGAAATTTCCATTTACTCAGGCATTGGGAATCCTTCCAGCGCAATCAATAAAGCTTTTCATTGAGGAAGAGGAAGCTCCAAAAGAAACTGAAAAGTTCATTCATTTGTACATGATAGTTCCTGAAGAAAAACTCAAGGAAATCCCGAAAATAAAACAGGAATTGGTAAAGGAATTGGAAGCAATAAAGCAGAAAACATGGCTTCATATCAAGACTCCCGTTGATGTTTGGGAAATGTGCCTGGACAGCAAGTTTGAACTGACGGCGGCAGTGGCAATGTCCTTTCCGTTGTATGACAAAGGAATTCTTGGAGCATTAAGAGTGGCCGAAATCCACAAGTCATTGGTTCTACAGAAATTCGAAAGATATGTTGTAAGTTATGTTCTTGGCGGAAGTCTTGTGAGGGATGAAACAATAAGCACTTCAGATGTTGATGTTTTCATAATAATCAATGACACGGACGTGAAGAGAATGCCGAGATTGGAACTGAAAGAAAGATTAAGATCAATAATTCATCAGTATATTGGAGAAGCAACTGCATTGGCCGGAACCAAAAGCAATTTGTCTCCGCAGATTTACTTGCTTACTGACTTCTGGGAAAGCGTAAAGGATGCACATCCGGTAATTTTCACATTCATAAGGGACGGAGTTCCAATCTATGACAGAGGAACGTTTATGCCATGGAAAGTTTTGCTAAAGATGGGAAAATTGAAACCATCTCCAGAAGCAATTGACATGTTCATGCGTACGGCTGAAAGAACAAAAGAAACTGTTGACAGGAGATTAATTGATGCGATGATTGATATTTACTACGGAGTTTTGACTCCAAGTCAGGCTTTGTTGATGTTATATGGTTTGCCTCCGCCAACTCCAAAGGAAACCGCTAAAAGATTCGAGGAAGTTTTTGTTGAAAAGGAAAAGATGTTGAAGAAATCGGAGATTGCAATTTTGGAAAGAGCTGTAAAGGAATTCAAGGCTTACGAACACGATTTAAAATACACAATTCCAGGAAAAGAGATTGATGTAATGAGAAAAGAGTCTGAAGATTTCTTGAAGAGGCTGAAGGATTTAAGGGAAAAGATAGAAAAACGTGTACAGGAGAAAACAATTGAGCAAATGTATGAGGATACTTTTAAAATTTTGGAAACAATTCTTGGGAAAAATCCAGAAGCTAAGATGATTAAGGAATTTGAGGAAAAACTGGTGAAAACCGGAAAATTATCGCACAATTCCTTGAGAATTTTGCATAACCTTGTGGCAGAAAAAAAGGAATTCAAGAAAGGAAAATCAAATTCACATAAGATAAACGAGACAAGAAAGAATGCCTCTATTTTGATAAATGAGTTGATTGAATACTCGCAAAGAAAGGATTTGGCTGCATTGGAGAAGTCAAGAATGAGATTGAAATACTCCATTGGGGGAAAGGAAAGATTTGCCGAGCTTATAATTTCAAACGGAAAAAGCTTTTTGATCAACGGAAATGTAATAAAAAAAATAACGAACAAAGTGGAAAATTCAGACATGAAGGAGCTTTCAGAATCAGTGGAAACTCAAAAATCACAGAAGGGAATGCAAATCAGTCCCCATGTTTTTGATTTGCTGAAGAAAGAGCTTGGCGAATTTGAGATTGTTCTTTGATTTTTACCCTTTAGTAGTAACAAAACCATAAAGTTTAAAAGGGATCTGTTACAAGGAATTCTATGATGCACGTTGAAAATTTTGTAAAAGATGCTTGGGATGTGAAGCCCAGCTTTGCTCAGCAAGGAAAAGCATTTTGGGAGGAATGTTCAACAAATTTTCCTCTGGAATGGAGATGCGTTCTGGCTTGTGAGGTGGGAGATATATTGGGAACTTATGGGGCTACGGCAGTTGACTTTCATCCATCTAATCTTTGGGGTTATGCTGCGGGAGTGGGTGCAGGTTTATGGTATGCATCTAGACATATCAATAGGGATGCGAAACATCAAAATCTTAGCCCTTCTATTAAAGACAAAGGAAGTGCTGTTTTAAGTGCTGAATTGGGATGCACTGTAGGTGCCACGGCAGTTCCTGCAATTTTAGGATGGATGTATGGAATTTCTCCAGACGATGTGAATAATTTCTATAGTTATTTCCAAGATTTTTTAGTAAGAGGAGCAGCTATAATTCCTGCAATTCCAATAGGTATGGCATTGATGAGTGCTTTTACTTTAAGAAAAAAATCAGATGTTATTATTATAACTGAAAAAGGCAATTTGACAAAAGTAGCGCACGTTTTACACAATAACTATAATTCTGTAGATTATAAGATAAATCAAAAAACATCTAAAGTCACAGTTAACGGAAAACAATCTAATGTGACAATTACGGAAGAACCTCTGCCGGTTATGTATGGAAATCTTTTTGATTCTAGAAGGGAGGCCTTGTATAAAGTTAGCTCTCCTGCTGCAAGATATTTGGATGTTGCAAGAACAAGCGCATATGGCTTGGCATGTAAGGCTTTTAATGAAGCAGGTTTAAAGAATCACTCCCATCCTCCCGTACTTGGTTCACATGAAGGTCATAATCATAGCCATAACCATGAAAACATTTTTTCAAGGGTAAGAAGGAGAATTAAAGGGTTCTATGGCGGTTCTACTAGTTCAGTACATGACCCTCATTCTGAACATGATCACGACCATTCTCACGAAGGACATCATCATTAGTTATTCAAGCAACAAAATAGCAGCCATCAAAACTATTCCTAAAATAAACATTAGCAACTGCAACAAAGAAGATTTTACAGAAGGATGTTTGTGCAATTCTGGAATAAGATCGCTTCCCGCTATGTAAATGAATCCCCCGATCGCAATTGATGCAATTAAGAATTCAATGTTTTCTATGTATCCGCTTAATGAGAGAGCAACAACAGCACCAACAACAGAAACCAATGCAGATATTAAATTAAACAATAATGCCCTTGACGTTGAAAATCCTCCGTGAAGCAAAACTCCAAAATCACTTATTTCTTGTGGAATTTCATGCAATACTACTGCCAAAGTTGTTGCAAGACCCGCAGGTATGCTGACTAAATACGTTGCGCCTATGATCAATCCATCAAGGAAATTGTGAAGCCCGTCTCCAAACAGATTCATGATTGTAAATGAATGTACATGATCCCCTCCGAACGGCATATGGTAATGATGCCAATGAACTATTTTCTCCAAAAAGAAAAAGGTTACTATTCCCCCCAAAATCAAAAGAGAAACATTTAATCCAAATCCATGTCCCTCAATTATTTCAGGAAGCAGGTGTAATAGGGCTCCTCCAAATAAAGTTCCGGCGGCAAGACTTACAAGATAAATAAGCCCTTTTTTTAGCTTGTCTTTTTTTATTGAAAGTGTCAAAACACCCACAAGAGATACAATGCTAACTATAAGGACGCTTGCCAGAGTGTAAAACCATGCTGTAAATGTAGCCATTTTGGCAGAATAAGTCTTTAATTAAAACAATTACAAAAGTGTTGTTTATAAATCTTACTTGGATGCAGGTTATAAATTAGGTAAAAACTCAAACAAGAAATTTTAAAAACCATTTTTCTATTAGGTTTACATGAAAGGAAAAGTTATTCAGTTCAGGATTGGAAGACACACAGTTCATGAAAGGCATTTTCTAATTGAAATTCCGGGAGTCTCAAAGAGATCAGAGGCTGAAAAATTCGTCGGAAAAACCGTTGAATGGACCTCACCTGGAAAGAAGAAAAAAATAATTGCAGGAAAAATTGCAGCCCCTCACGGAAACAAAGGCATTGTAAGGGCCATTTTTGAAAAGGGACTTCC
>CAZIET010000029.1:0-8903 GCA_964538405.1 Candidatus Woesearchaeota archaeon | reverse complement strand
ATGACTTAGAAGAATTCAATCCAAAATCGTTCCTTTGAAGATTGCTTGGCATGGGTGATTTGGAATCTTTGATTGAGAAGATAAAATCAGTAACTGATAAGGACAAGCAGGATAAGTTAAAGAAAAAGATTGAAGATGGAAAAATTAATATTGAAGACTTTATAGAACAGATAAAATCAATGAACTCTCTTGGAGGATTCGGAAAACTAAAGGAAATGATCCCCGGAATGGGAAGTGCGAAGATTTCTGATGATTTGCTTGAATCACAACAAGCAAAAACTGCAAAATGGGAACACATTGTAAAATCAATGACTGCAGAGGAAAAAGAAAATCCCGAACTTCTTGAAAAACAAACTCAAAGAATAGGAAGGATTGCAAAAGGGGCTGGAGTGAACAATTCAGATGTCCGTGCTCTGCTGAAACAATACAAAATGTTAACCGAAATGATGAAAACTGGAATGGGTGCAGACATGGAATCAGGACAATTAAGTCAAAAGCAAATGATGAAATTAGCAAAGAAGTTCGGAAAAGTCAAACACATGAGGTTCTAATAATAACTAGAAATAACTTACGAATAAGAACATTTATATATACGATAAGTATAAAAATATATCAAAGTTAGATAAAGATGAAAGAAACAATACAGCATTCACCAACGTTGAACACAGTACTTATGGTAGAGCAAGTCCTGAAAAAAATGGGAAGACCAGTAAAATTAGCTGAACTCAAATCAGATCTTCCAAGAAAAGTCATGCACCAAACACTTATACAGATATTGGACTACTTGCAAATAAGTGGAAAAATAATAATCGGAACAAAGGGAATTCTTTGGGTATTTACAGAACGTGATGAACTTAAAACTTTGATACAAAAAGGTACAGAGATATGAAAAAACCCATTAGAGTGGTTCTTCTAGGTGATGCTGAAAAATCTTATAAAAATCTAAACTCAATTGTTGGCCAACAAAAAAAGAAAAGAAAAGAAAATACGGAAGAAATGCAGCTATTAAAATCAATCAGCCAAAAAATTGGGTTTATAAAAGCAAATCCTTTTTACGGAGATTCGATAAAAAAGGATCTTATTCCTAAAGAGTATATAAAAAATTACAACGTTTCAAATTTGTTTAGGGTTGAGTTATCGCAATTTTGGAGAATGCTGTATACAGTTAAAGGGGATCAAATAGAGATAGTATGCTTCATTCTTGATATTTTAAATCATCCTTCTTATGACAAAATTTTAGGGTATAAAAAAAGATGAAACCTAAAATTCTTTTCCGTGGAGCGGAAGCAGATATAACTATTTATGAAAGAAAAAACTGGATATTCAAAGATAGAAAACCGAAATCTTACAGAATAAAAGAAATTGATGATAAAATAAGAAAATCTCGTACGAAAAGCGAAGCAAAACTTATAGAAAAAGCATCAAAAGTTATTCCAACACCAAAAATTGAATCTGATTTCTCAAACAAAGATGATTTTAGAATAATCATGGAAAATATTGAAGGAAAGAAACTTTCAGAATATTTAGAATCATTTAATGATAAAAAACAAAAAGAAATATTAAACCAAATAGGCGAAAACCTTGCAAAAATTCATGATATTGACATTATTCATGGAGATCTAACAACATCCAATATGATATTCAAGGAGAAGGTTTACTTTATTGATTTTGGATTGGGATTTGTAAGCAACAAAGATGAGGACAAGGCAGTAGATTTGCATTTGTTAAAACAAGCTCTAGATTCAAAGCACTTCAAGCATTCAGAAACGTTCTTCAATGAAATAATAAAAGGATATAAAATATCAAAAACTTCAACTAAAGTATTAGAAAGATTTAAGAAAGTTGAGCAAAGAGGAAGGTATAAAGAACAATATTAAGTAGCCTCACTTTTATAAAATGTAAAATTATTAATTTATAATGGTTTATCCAAATTTTAAAGACAAACATTTACAAGAGTCTCTATTTCATCCGACAGATTATATAAAATACAAAAAGTTCAAAGGGAAATTCCCAAGAAAATATATAATAACATATGGGGAAAGGATGAAAAATTATTTCTTAAGGAAATATAAACTTAAAAAGATAAAACTTTATTCTTTGCTTACAATTTATGTCTATAAAGATATTGGTATAGTAAGAATGACTGGGATTGGAGCACCAAACGCAGCAACCGTACTTGAAGAATTAATTGCTCTTGGTGGAAAGGAATTCATTAATATTGGAACCGCGGGAGGTTTAGATACGGAAGGTGTTTTTTTATGTACTAAAGCTTTAAGAGACGAAGGAACAAGCTACCATTATCTACCTCATGGAGATTATACTTACCCAGATCAAAAATTAACTAAGAAGTTAAAGAATGTTTTAAGAAAAGAGAAAGTTCCTTTTTTAGAGGGAGTCACTTGGACTATTGATGCTCCTTACAGAGAAACTAGAGCAGAAGTAGAACAATACAGTAAACAGGGCGTTGCCACAGTAGAAATGGAAGCATCTGCTTTATTTGCTGTAGCTCAGTATAGAAAAGTAAAAATTGCGTCAGCATTTATTGTAAGTGATCTACTAGGTAAAAAATGGTTACCTAAATTCCATAGATTTGATGTAAGAAAAGCTCAGCATAAATTATTTGATCTTGTATTAAAATGCTTAAAAACTAAACCATAAATTAGGATTTGTTCAATAATATCATAAAAATTATATCTTATAATAATGATGAATTCTGTCTAAACCATATCTAACCCCTTCCACATCTTCTGCAGGTATCTCGCCTCTTCTTAATTTTTCTTCTAGTTTTCTTTTTAAGTCCCTCCATCTATCAACTGCATCCATTTCAGGTTCTCTTGGGGACATAAATCCCATATGGGTGTATTCAATTGTCATTTTATTATTTAGAGAGATTACTTTTAAGCTTTATGAAACTTGGATTTTACACAAAATTTGAAATAGCCCCGCCAGGATTCGAACCTGGGTTTCAGCCTCCAAAGGGCCGCGAACTTGACCGCTATTCTACGGGGCTTCTCACCAAAAAATCCAGTTAATTATTTAAATGCTTTTCTTTAATCAATTTTATGGGAGTTGAAGAAGTCAACCGAGTAAAAACAATTTTTTCTGATAATGAAACACCAGTAACTTATTTAGAACATCAAGAAGCAATAACAAGTGCAGACGCTGTAGCACATAGAGGATTTGAGTTAAGACAGGGAGTTAAAGCTATTTTGCTTACAAATGAATCTGATTGGGTTTTAGTAAATGTTCCTGCTGACAAAAAAGTTGATATGAAGGCGGTTGCAGAATTATTGAAATGGTCAAAGAGTAAAATAAGAATGGCTACTGAGGATGAAGTTATGCAAAAAACAGGTTGTCAAATCGGTGCAGTTCCCCCTTTTGGACATAAAGAAACAATAAGGATTCTTGTAGATGAAGAAGTTCTAGATAATGAAATAAGTACATTCAACATTGGATTAAGAACAATTTCCGTCAAACTAAAAACACTGGATTTAGAAGAAGTTTTTGAAAAAATTGGTGTGACTTTTGGAAAATTTGTTAAGAATTAAGGATCAGAACAATCCCTTTTGTACCCGCAATTCTGGCAAATCAATTTGCAGTTTAATTCAAGAATTTCATTTGAAAAACAAATTAAACACAACTGTTTTTCCTCTTCTTTACTTAAAATAATTTTCATAAAAGATTTCCCTGTTCACTTCTTGCTTTGGAGTGTTAATTCTTAATATGTTTTTTATTGAAAAATGTTTGTACTTACTTTTTGATAGCACTCCTGCAAGCTTCATATATTCAATGCTAGCCTTGGATCTTGGCTTATAAGTTGTTGAAGGGGTGAATACAGAAAGAGATTTCAAAACATTAATATCATAAGGAATCTGTGCCAAAACTGGGATTTCTGCCGTTCTTTCTATTTCATTTATAGACAACTCAAAGTTCTTGTTATGTATTTTATTCAAAATCAACCCATTTATTGGAACATCTCTTTGTTTTGCAAGTTTGACTGTTTTCAAAGTCATAGTAAGAGTGGGATAATCGGGAGTCGTTACGATAAATACCTCATCCGAAGCAACCAAAGCGGAAAGGGTTTCTTGATTCAATGCTGGAGAAGAATCAATTAACACAAAATCATATCTATCTTTGATATTTCTTAGCTTATTCCTCAGTTCCATAAGATTGGCTGGCGTTCTATGAAAAACTGATGCAGGAAGAACATCAAAATTGCCAAGTTTTTGTATTGAATCCTTGAAATTTGCGCTTCTATCCATAACATGATGAAGAGTTTGTGGGGGATCCAAAAGTTTTAAATGAATTCCTAAATTTGGCGAGGAAAAATTGGCATCCACGAGGAGGACCTTTTTGCCGAATTTTGACATGGAATCTCCCAAGGCAATGACACTTGAGGTCTTTCCAACGCCCCCTTTTATGCTCATCACCCCTATAGACTTTCCCATTTCCAAATAAATGAATTTGTCTTTAAATATTTTCATCCATAAAAAGCCTTTTAAATAACTTCTCCCAACTTAATAAAATGAAGAAAACAGAAACTAAGACTGAAGGGAAAAAAATTAAGGCTAGTAAGAAACCTGAAGAAAAAACTGCTGAAAAGAAAGAAAAGACATCTCAAGAAAATTACGAAAAAAGAGTTGTTGAGCTGGCAAAAGAAGGCCTCACTTCCGAAAAAATCGGTGAAAAAATAAGGCATGAAGGAATGCATCCAAAGGAATACAATAAAAAGATTTCACACATACTTATTGAGAAAAATATTTATGTCAATCCTGACCTGAAGAATGTTGAGGCAAAAATGAAAAATATAAGCATGCATTATGAAAAAAACAAACAGGACAAAAAAGCTATGAGAGAAGCGCAAAGAGTATCTTCACACCTCAGAAAATTAAAGCAATATTTTGGAATTAAAAATTAATTGTTTCTATGTTGGAAATAGGCGACCTGGTTTTGTGCACAGTTGATAAAATAGAAAGGACGACAGTTTTTGTAAAACTTTCTGTCAATGGCAAAGAGACGGATGGAAGCATAAACTTTAGTGAGATAGCTCCGGGTAGGATAAGAAACATAAGAGACTATGTCGTCCCAAAAAAGAAGATTGTATGTAAGATTCTTAGAATCACTCCTGCCGGAAACATTGAATTGTCATTAAGAAGAGTTAGCCAGAAAGAAGCCAAAGAAGTCCTTGGAAAAGAACAACAGGAAAAAAGTTATCTAAGCATGATAAAAAGTGTTGTGGGTGAAAGGGCAGATAATATAATAAAGGACATTTCTAAAGAGGAAGATCTTTACGACTTTTTCCAAGAGGCAAAAACAAACCCCAAAAAACTAGACAATCTGTTTTCAAAAGCTGAAGCACAGAAACTTCACGATATTTTGAAAGCCCAAAAGCAGAAAAAGGTGGTGATAAAGAAAGAGATTGAACTAAAATCATTCAAACCTGAAGGAGTGACTATAATAAAGGGCATTTTGGGAGATATAAAAGACTTCAGTGTTCTATACATTGCTGCAGGAAAATATATTTTGAGGAAAGAATCGGATGACTTGAAGACTGCTGACAAAAAAATGCGTGAAATTCTGGTTGACGTCGAGAGAAAGGGCAAAAAACTTGGCGCTGAGCTCAAGATAAAAAATTAATGTTGTCTCTTTTTGAGGGAAAACAACCAACAAAAAGGTTTAAATATGTTCAAAAATCTTGTTTGATATGGAAAAGACAGGAAGTAAATCTCCTGAAATTGACAGTTTCAAGGTAGTTTTGCTTGGAGTCATCTTTGATCCCAAAACAAAAAAGGTTTTGATAGGAAAAAGAGAAAAAGATCCGCACGTGCCAGCATTAAGTTGGTCATTTCCGGGAGGAAAAGTAAAAAACGGAGAAAGTGTTGAAGAAACACTTAAGAAAAAGATAAAAGAGAGGACTGGTTTAGAAGTAGCTAGCCTTGGGTCTTTGCTCGCAACGACAAAAGTACCTGAAGAAAAGCACGATTTATTACTTGTATATTTTTTATGTGAAGTTATTGGTGGAAAAGAAAAACCAAACAAAGACTTTAAGGAAACAAAATGGGTTTATCCGCGTGAATTACAAAATTTTTTTACGACATCATTCCATCCAAAACTTAAAGAATATCTTGAAGATTTAGAATAATGAAGCTCAGAAAATGTAAAGTAGATAATCTATACACCTTAAAAGATATTTGTGAAAAATGTGGGGGAAAAACCTCCGACGCTCATTACAAGTTCATAAAATTCATGAAAGAAAGTAAAATTCCCATCGATAAAAATTAAAGAGTTTTTTGTTGGGTTTCTGACTTAACCACTTCCATATCTTGCTCCCATAACTGGGTAAGGCTTCTGTTGTATATTATCGCAGCAGGATGGAACAAAGGAATAAGCTTTATTTTTAATCCATCAAATTCAATCATTTTGACTTTTCCATGCAACGTAGTTATCCCAGATTGTTTGCCCATTTCATCAGGATTTAACCCGGCCATAAAAAACTTCGCTGCATAATTTCCCAAAGAGCATATTACTTTTGGTTTTATCACTTTTATCTGCTCTATAAGCCATAGGGTATGTGCCTTGATCTCCTCTGGATTTGGGTCCCTGTTACCTGGAGGCCTATATTTCAAAATATTTGCTATGTAAACATCATCTATAGTCAACCCGACTTCACGAAGCAATTTATCTAAATTCTTTCCAGCAGCACCAACAAAAGGCAAACCTTGAATGTCTTCATTGTTCCCCGGCCCTTCGCCACAGAAGAATATCTCTGCATTCGGATTTCCCTTGCCAAAAACCAAATTTGTTGCAGTCTTTTTCAAAGGCAAATCAGCTTGTTTGCATTTTTCTTCAACTTTCTCAAGTTCCTCTTCATTGTTTGGCATAATATAACTTATAACTGAAAGTTAAATAATTTGTTGTACAATAAAAACTACATTCAATTAAATAATAAATTATTCATTTCTAAAAATGGAAGAAACTAAGCCACAATTGGTGCGTTGGATGCCCGTTGACGGAGAGGAAGCGGGAATAAGAATCATCGATGGAGGCTCAATTCCGTGGGATGAGTTAGAAAGGGAAATTATGAACAAGCTTCTTCCACAAGTAGAACAACTTAACAATTTTTCAAGTTACTCAATAATCGTCAAAGATCTTAATGCTAAGAAAAACTGGGTTGTAAGAATAGTTGACAAGAATGGAACAGAAATTGGAGGGATATGGTTTGGGCCCGATCCTACAAAGGAAGGTGCCCCTTATGACGGTCTAATTAGAATAGGCAAGTCATTCAATCCTCCAGAAATTTGGAATACTTTTCAAAGATACTCAGACGATTCCTATCGTAGACTATCTTAAAGAAAAACAAAACTACTTTCTCTTCTTCATTGTAAAGACAACCGCAACAACAACTGCAACCGCTATTACAATCCATATCCACATCATTCCGCCCTTTGCTGCAGCACTCGTCAAGTCTCCAATCACTCCACCAGAGCTTTCTTCCTCAGCTGTAGCTTCAGCAGCTTTGGCTGAAACCGCAAAGAAGCTGAAACTCTTCAACTCCACATTGTAGTAATAGAACTTATCATCTTCGCTTGAATAGGTTGTTGACTGTTCTACCCACTCACTGCTGCTATTGTCAAATTTGGAAACAACCACATTTTCCTTAGCTACATTATTTTGGGTTGTCCAGTTCTTTTCAACCTTGAACTGAACTGTTGCCTTGTCAAGCTTGTCGGCGACATTCTTAACATCTATCTGCAAGTATTGATATACCGTTCCTGTCTTTTCAACAGCTACTTCTGCAGGCTTGCCATCATATTTCTTGACATCAACCTGAATGTTTTGGGCAATGTTGTTGACTTCTATCTGTATCTCCTTGACGGCAATATCTTCATTGAAGTTTGTCACAACCGCAGCTGCTGCAGGTGTTGCCTCCACAAAGCTGGTTTTACTGCTTGTAACCGCTCCCGATGATCCTCCTCCGCTAGAGGAGCTTGAACTTGATGCTCCAGCTCCCGAGACTTCAATAGTATAGGTTGTACTTGAATCGGCCGTGTTTACGGCAATATCCCAAGCAGTACATGTGTATGTGAATGTTCCTGTTTGAGTAGGAGTTCCCGTTCCTTGACCAGATGTCGAGCTTCCACTTGTATTTGCCACTCCTGAAGTTGCGTCAGATGCGGCACATGAGCATGGAAATGCTTCTCCTGTTGCAACAGTCTTTGGCGAACATGTTGGAGTTGGTGAAGGACCAGTCGTATCAACCATGACCACATAATTATGTATTGAAGCATTGGTCATATTAAGATTACCAACACTATCATTAATATAAATTTTAATTGTCCTATTTCCATCACCCAATGATCCTAAATATCCATCAGTTATGTTACAATGTGCACCACTCAATGTGAATGTCTGGTTTGTTCCATTAACATCAGCAATGCAATAACCAGTGGCATTTCCAGAGCCAGTATCTGTTAAGAGGATACTTAAATTAAGACTTTGTGTATTCTTTCTTATAGATCCATTTTCAGAATGTGTTATGGTTCCATTTGAATAATTTACTAATTGTACTTTTGGCACCGTACCATCAAGGCTGAAGTTCCATGTAGTGCTATTAACCAAACCAGTACTTCCGTTAGTTGTCCAATTTATGACAATTGTACGGGCGGTGCCATTTGCATAGTCATTTCCGTTATTAGTGGTATTCAAAGTAATGTTAAGAGTTAAATTAATGGCATTTTTTACACCGGCATAAGTACAGTTCAATATGTTTCCTGGCCCACCCGCAGTGG
Organism: Candidatus Woesearchaeota archaeon; assembly: GCA_964538405.1. GTDB lineage: Archaea > Nanobdellota > Nanobdellia > Pacearchaeales > GW2011-AR1 > JAGVWT01. The sequence goes on along the minus strand of CAZIET010000029.1, from coordinate 114 downwards.
AATTAGCACCACAAAAGAAACCAGTTTCATTTGAAGTAACATTCCAGAATGTATAGTTTCCACTCGTGAAATTCAATGAATTAATATTTTCCGAAGTGTTAAAAACGGTGAAAT
>CAZIET010000028.1:0-9244 GCA_964538405.1 Candidatus Woesearchaeota archaeon | reverse complement strand
AATAAAGTCCCGAAAAATCTCTTTCACCTTCAAGAAATCTTTTCATGAATTTTTCAGCACTTAGTTTTCTAAGTTTCATAAAAAAACCATTAAAAATTTGTTTTTAAGTCTTATGAAACAGAAATCTAAGGAGTCAAACGATCCCTATCCCTAGGAAACATTGTAGCTTCTTTGATGTTATCTAACCCACATATAACTTGCGTCAATCTTTCCAATCCTAAACTCCATCCGCTATGCTCGGGTGAACCATAGCGAAACGAATCAATATAATCCTTGAAGTTTTTTGGGTTCAATCCCTTTGATTTTATTCTTTCAATCAATAATTCAGGTAAATGTATTCTTTGCCCTCCGGAAGAAATTTCCATTCCCCCATAAAGAGCGTCAAATCCCTCGCTTAATTTCGCATCTTTCTTTCCCTCTTTTGGCATGATATAAAATGGTTTCAATGCAGAAGGCCATGAATGAGTGAAAACAATATCTCCTTTGTGCATTTCACATAATTTCCTTTCCTGTTCTGGGGTAAAATCCTCTCCTTGCTTTCCTTCAATTTTCCTTATTGCTTCTTCATATGATAAATAAACTGCTTTTGGAACTTTTAATTTAACTCCAAGAAATTCAAGTTCTTCCTTGTTTCTTTCCATGACCTGTTTTACAATGTGTTGAACTGCTTCTTCCATTAATTTCATCGCAGCAAACTGGTCTGCAAATGCGATTTCAATGTCCATCTGCCTTATCTCATTAATGTGTCTTGTAGTATTGTGTTTTTCAGCTCTCCAAACGGGAGTTATCATAAAAGTCTTTTCCATTGAACATGCAACCATTTGTTTGTACAATTGTGGAGATTGTGCCAAATATGCCTTTTTCTCAAAATATTTCACTTCAAACAGATCGGTTCCTCCTTCAGAAGACGAAGAAATTATGCATGGTGGTTGCATTTCTATAAAATTTTTATTATAGAAAAACTCTCTGAATGAATTTGCAATTGTACTTTGAATTTTGAATACTGCTTGTGTTTTTTTCCTATGAAAGTCCAAGAACCTGTAATCAAGTCTTTTTGGCAATTCTGTTTTTGATTCATCATTTGGGTTGAATGGAACATCTATAGGCAAATCTTCTGCAGCATTAATCACAATCAATTCCTCGGGATTGATTTCTTTTCCTCCAGGAGCTTGTTTCGAATCAACAACTTTTCCCTTTACATAAATAACTGACTCTCTAGGGATTTTTTCCATTTCTTTAAATATTTTTTCCGATGTTTTCCCTTTTATTCCTGTGACTTGAATCATTCCTGAAAAATCTCTTAAAACTATGAATTTAACCTTGCTTAAGTCCCTGGAATTATGCACCCAACCAGCAAGTTCAACACTTGCTTTCTTTCCTTTGAAAACTTCTTCAATTGGGATTCTATTTTTCATATTAGAATTTATTAAAGATACTTTTTAATTATATTCATTGCTTCTTCGCCACTGATTTTTCCCTTAAGTTCCTTCATGACCAAACCCATATAGGCATTTAGAGACAATCCTGGTTTTTCTTTTATTATTTTCATTATCTTTTCTTCAAGCAAATATTCATCATGTTTCTCCACTTTTATTGCCTTTTCAACACTTTCTCCACCAGCAACCTTGTCCAAGACATGTTTTATGTGAGATTCCAAAATTTTCTTATTTTCAAAAGCATGTAAAATATATTCAAGAACGTGAATAGCAAAAATCTCATCAATTTGTTCTTCAGTTAATTTTCTATGGCTTGCGATTTCTTTGGGATATACAAGCAAGACCTTAGCAACCAAATTTGGATTGTCAACAACTTGTAGCAATAGTTTGTATTCTTCTATCTTTCCTTCCTTGAATAAAAGTTTCATCATTTCTGGATTCAATCCTTGACTTTGCAATTCTTTCTGAATTTCTTCCTTCAATTTGGGCATAGTCTTCTTTGCCTCATTCATCATGTCTCTTGAAATCTTCAACAAAGGTAAATCTGTTTCAGGATACATTCTTGCAGCTCCAGGCATTGGCCTTAGAAAGTCAGTTTCTCCATTGACAAGAGCTTTTCTTACTTGTGATTCTACTTTTTTATTTGCTTGTACCAATTCCAGTTGTCTTTTGGCTTCCAATTCAACTGTTTTAGGAATCATGTCAAGAGCCTGTACTCCCTTTATTTCCACTCTTGCTCCTTTCTTTACAGAAACATTCACGTCTTGTCTTATCGTTCCAATTCCTCTTTTTACCTTGAAACTTCTTAGAATGCTTCCAATATGGAATGCAACTTCTCTTGCCTGTTCTGGAGATTTAATGTCTGCACTTGTCGCAATTTCAATTAATGGAATTCCCAATCTGTCCAATCTGTAGATAGCTTCCTTGTTTGTTTGTGAAATTATTCTTGCTGAGTCCTCTTCAAGGCAAATGGAATCAATTACAACTTTTCCTTCTTTTGTTTCCACATATCCATCATACGCGATTAAAACAGTTCTTTGAAATCCGCTTGTATTACTTCCATCAACAACGGTCTTCCTCATTATCTGAGTTAAAGGAAAAATTTTTGCATTAAGCAGTTCAGAGATCTGCAAAGCAATCATCAAAGCCTCTTTGTTTATCTCATATGGAGGAGATTCATCCAATTCAACAAGGCAAGTTGTATCATATCCTTGGTAAACAAATGTCTTATCTAATGAGGTTTGGTATTTTGCAGCGACATCCACTTCTCCGCTTTCTCCTGCGACAGCATGCAATTTCCTTTCAACAACAAAATCTGGTTCGTCGTTTCTTAAAATAGAAGAACAATTGCAGAATAATTTTTTAGTGTCTAATTGTTGGTGGATTTCCAGACCGCACTTTAATCCAATTTTTTTATAATCCATCTTCATATTCCAATCTGTTATTTAATTCATGTGCCATATTAGTTAGCATTAATCTTTTTACTTCAACAGGATGTTTCGCTCTTGCAAGAACATATCCTAATTTTACCAAAGCAGTTTCACTTAACATGTCTTCCAGATAAATAATCCCTGTTCCAAGCATTTCCCTTCCATTTGAATAAACCAAAGGATCAAGCCTTCCATAAATAGTCTGAGCAGCGGCACAAACAATAATTCCTTTTCTTTGAATCTCAGTTAATTTTCTTGTCCATCCTTTCCTGGCACGTCTTGTAGGAGCATGCCCCAATCCAGACATTTCCAAAACAATGCCTTTGTACTTTTCCTTTACATAATGATCTAAAATCCCGGGATCTTGTCCAGGATAAATCTTAACTAAAGCGACTTTTTCTTCAAATTTCAAGTCAACTTTAGCTTTTAATTTACTATCTCTTCTTCTGTAATCAGAAATAACTTCAATTCTGTCATGATAAATCTTTGCGAAAGGTTTTCCATTTATAACTTTGAAGGCATCCCTCCTTGAACTATGTAGCTTGCGAACTTTGGTTCCTGGCATTGCGTAGCAAAAATCATCATTTGAACTTGCATGTCCAACGAGCATCACTTCTGCAATATCTGAAATGGCAGCAAGAGCTGCACACTGCAAATTCAAGTTAGCATCACTGCTTGCCCTATCAATACTTCTCTGGCTATAAGTCAAAACCACGGGCTTGTTTACATTTTTCAAAAAGAAGCTCAGGGCAGCGGAAGTATAATGCAAGAAGTCAGTTCCATGAGTTATGATTATTCCCTTGATATTTCCATCATTAAGAAATTTTTCAGTGGCTTTAGCAATTTTCTGCCAGTCTTTGTAATCCATATCTTCAGAAGCCTTCATGAATGGAACTTCAACCTTCACAACATTCACTTTCTCAAACATTTGCGGATAATACTTGAACAGACTTTCAGGAGTGTCAAGCCAGTCTACTCCTCCTTTTCTTGGATTGAGCTTAGCAGCAATCGTTCCTCCCGTTATTATCATTGCAATATTTGGCTTTTCAGGAGATTTCTTTGCTTCCAACTCTTCTTTTTTCTCTACCACTTTTCTTACAAGCCTTATTTCCAGTAAATCCTTTTTATTGAATCCTATATTGTATCCAGAATCAAGTTTCAAAAGAACTATTCCTTTTTCATCTTCAGGAACCTGTAACAAAACTCCTTCGTAAATCTTCTTAATCAGATGAATCTCAACATAATCTCCAGGCTGAACCTTCCCAGTAATTTTCATATAAGCAAAACATCAAATATGTATAAAAAGTTATTCGATAGAAAAGTTTATATAATTAATATATAATAAGTTATATATGACAAAAGAATCAACAATAATGTTAAAAAAGGAAGTAATAGAATTGCTAAAAAAGGCAAAAGATAGTCCAAGGCAGACATACAATGAATTGTTACAAAAAGCAATTAGTCTCTATGTCCAAGCAAAAACCAAACAAAGCCATTATGACAAATTTCTGCATGAAATCCAAAAGAAGAAAATGAGAGAACTTTGGGACAATAAATACGATGAAGTCTGGGAAAAAGTATAATTTTGGAGAAGTTGTCCTCGCAGAAATGCAGTTTACAGACAGCCAAGAAACAAAAGTACGTCCAGTTTTAGTTCTTTTTGAAGAATATGGAAATATTATTGTTATAGGTATAACAAGTAACCCAAATATGAAAGGAATTGCAATAACCAGAGAGGAAGGATTGGCTTTTAATAGTATAATAAAAATGAACTACATTATGACAATAACAGAAGACATGATTAAAAAGACATTGCTGGTATTATCAGAACAGAAGAAAGACAAAGTAAAAAATGAATTATTAAAGAGAATAAAATAATTTTGAAGCCGGTTCTTTGAACAACAATTTAATAAAGTATTTTTCAGTTCTCTAAATATGCCTAAGATTGGACTTGAGATACACGGATATTTGAACGTTAAGGAGAAATTGTTTTGTGACTGTAAAGCTCTTCATGGTTTGAAAAATGCAAAGCCAAATACATACATCTGCCCTCGCTGCACAAGTCAGCCGGGAAGCAAACCCTTAGCACCAAACAAAGAAGCAATAAACAAAGCAATCCAAATCTGCTTGATTCTTGAATGCAAGATAAATGATAATTTAGTCTGGCATAGAAAGCATTATGATTGGCCTGATTTACCAAAAGGATTTCAAAGCACTCTTTCAGGGCCTTATGCAACACCAACGGGAGTAAAAGGAAAATTTTCTGGAATTAACATAACAGAGGCTCATCTGGAGGAAGATCCTGCTTCATGGGATCCAAATACAGGAGAAATTGATTACAATAAATCAGGATATCCATTGATTGAAATCGTTACAGATCCAGACTTCACAAGTTCAGAGCAGGTTGTAGAATGGCTAAGCAATCTGATTAGTACTTTGAAATATGCTAAATTAATTAACAAAAACCTTGGAATAAAGGCGGATGTCAATATTTCTCTCCCAGAATTAAAAGGAAAAAGAATTGAGCTGAAAAATCTTAATTCCTTAACAAATATTAAGACTGCAATTGAATATGAAATTCAGAGGCAAAAGAAAGACGTTCCAAAAGAACAGGAAACAAGGATGTATAATGAATCAAAGGGAATCACAATAAAGATGAGAAGTAAGGAACTTGCACATGATTACAGATTTGTTTCAGAACCAGATTTACCTGTTATTAAGATATATCCCAAAAGAGTAAAAGAATTGGAATCAAGGCTTCCAGAAAGTCCGCAAGAAAAAATAAAGAAAATTGTGAAGAAATACAAAATAGACAAGAAGCATGCAGAAGTTTTAACAAAAAAGCTTGATATTGTTGAATTCTTTGAAAAAGTCATTGAAAAAACAAATCCTCAATTGGCAGTAAACTGGGTAATGGGAGAATTGCCAAGGGTTTTGAATTATAATAAAAAAGAGCTTGAAGAGGTTTCCATTGATCCTGATCATTTCATTGAATTGCTTCAGTTGATTGAAAACAAGAAAATAACAGAATTGAAAGCAAAGGAAATCTTGAACAGATTCATTCCCGAATCCTTCTCTCCAGTAAAAGAAGCAAAAGAACACACAGTAATTTCTTCTGAAAAGGAAATTGAAAAGATTGCAGAAAAGGTCATAAAAGAAAACCTAAAAGCAGTTCAGGATTATAAATCAGGAAAGCAGGAGACATTGAACTTTCTTATCGGGCAAGTTATGAAGCAATCAAACAAAAGAGCCGATTTTAGGATTGCAAAAGAGATTTTATTAAAATTACTTCGTTAAATCCAGATAATGATCATCAGTCATTCTTTGATTGAATAGGGGTTTGAATCTGCTTTGAGATTTTATCTGATTATTTTGTAATTTATTGACAGCTTTTCCAATTCTTTTTGAAGTTCTTCTTTTTCCAGTAGCTTCCAAGACCGCTTTGTAGAATTCAACGAATGCCAAAAGCAAAACTATTGCCACTAATAATGCAATAATATCCTCTAAGTAAGGTATTTTCAAAATATCTGCATCACTCAAGATAATTTCAACCCTACGAATAATAAGGAAAACAATTGCAACTCTAAAATACATAATTGAACTTACCAGTTTTCCAGAAGCCCTAAGGCTTACATGAAATAGCACAAAGAACACTGCCAAATATATTATAAATATAAGCAAACTTATCGCGATGCTGAGATAGTCAAAAGCCATTTTATTTACCTTTTATCAAGTTTTTCAAATCAACTTTTTTCTTGAATTTTTCTCTTGGATATCTCTCCTTTATGTAGAAATGAATTCCTGCGCTCAACAGCATTATAAGAACAATTATTATTCCTATAAATATCTTCTCATTTTGAGTCACAATTTCCGAGACAACTTCAAAGTTTGCCGTTGCTCCAGCGACTTTTCCATCGTAAGTTGCCTCAACATACAGGACATATTTTCCATAAGGGACATTCGGGGGAATCTCGATTGAAGTGACAAAGCTCGTCTGCGTCTCTATTGCCAGTGTTTCATTCTTTGTAAAAATAACTTTCCCATTGAAATCTGATATGACATACTTTAAATTTATGTCTGCTCTTTTTGAAATTCCCAAGTTAAACATATTTATGTTTGCCAACAATTCTCCGCCAGGCAAAATTTCATGATATTTTTTTGGTATTTCGGTCCTTACATCAAGCAAAGCCCCCTTTGATTCGACACTTATTGCAACAAGGATTTCAGCTGACTCTCCTCCTCCTTTGACAATTATCTTTCCCAAATACAAGGTTGGTTTTGTATCTTCCCTTGCTATAAAATCAACCGAAATTTCCTTAGATTCGCCAGGGTTTAAAGTAAATTCTGATTCTTCAATAAAAATCAATCCCTCTTCAAGCTGGCTTTTTATCGTAAACTCAACTTGTGTGCCTTTTTTGTTTGTAACCCTAAAAGTTTCAGTCATAACTTCTCCCTGTGTTAAAGATGTAGAAATTTGTTCTGGATTAACGTTAAATCCTTTGGCAACTTTCGGAATTACGATTTCACTGCTACTTGAACTTCCTCCGCCTCCTCCTCCACCGCTTGTCGTGGTTGTTGATGTTGCAGTGGTTGTTTCTTCTTCCTCTGATGCAGCAGATTCCTCATCAGTCTCAACCGCGTCTGAATCTCCCTTATACGCAGTACTTTCAAAATTGGCTTCCGTTCCCGCACCCGCAGAATTTGACAGAGAGTAAAAGCCAGATTCCGCGGCTCCTCCGCCAGGCGCCGATTCATAGATTCCCACGGAATACGACGAGCTTTCTCCTGTAGCCGATGCAAAGCCAATTATAAAAATAATAATCAAAAAAAGTAATATCTTGTTTGTCATTTTACACCTCGGCAGCTGCATGGCAATAACTTCCTCCCTTTATCGTTACAGGAGTAGTTCCTACTTCGCTCTTTACTGAAATGTTTATTATTCCTGCATTTGCCCCGTTTGACAATCTGCCTTTTATTTCAATTGGATAAAAAGTAACAGGATTTCCTGCTGACAAGTTGGTGCAGTTGGTCCATACGCTGGTAGCATTTCCTATGCACCCTCCAGTATAGGAAGCTATTGCGGTCGTATAATGGGTATATATCATTGTAAACTTGTTTGGCGAAGCTGGAACACTAACATTGAACTGAACTCCTGTTGTTGCAACGCTTGAATTTGCGATTAAATCACATCCCCAAGTGTAATTTGTATTTGCGGAGACATCCAACGCCAGAATGCTTGTGTTGAATGTAGTTGAGAATGTCGTTATATCTGCACTAGTTGAATTCAATGTTCTTCCTCCTCCACTTGTTGCGTCAGTCACACACGAAACCAGTCCGGTTGTTGCATCAGATTTAAGAACTTGTCCTGCAGAACATTTTGTGTTTGTAAGGTAAACTCCTCCTGTTGTATTTGTATCTCCAGCCACTATAAGAGTATTTGCGGGGGTTGAATTCCCAATTCCGACTTTTCCATTTGCTCCAACATATAGGCTTCCAATTCCGTTTGTTCCGTTTGTTACGTTTAAGGTCCCAATTATGTTCAAAGTATCTTGAGGAGCTGTTGTGTTTATTCCCGTTTTGTTCAGTACATTATCGTAGAAAAATCCTCCCCTGTCAAATGTGATATTTCCGTCTGCACTTGTTGATATGACTTGATAAAGGGATGCGTTACTTAAATTGAATACCCCAAAGAAAGAATTGTTTGTTCCCGCCCTCAAACTGGTGTTTACCGCCTGTGCCCACGTCGTTAATGTCCCATTCACAGCATTAGCCCAGCTTGCCATTGTCCCATTAATTACTTCTGACCATGAAACTCCCCCACCAGTATCGTTCACAGCATAACCATAGATTATGTTTGAAAGATTGAAATTAATGATAGATCCGTTGACAAAGATTCCACTGTTATTAGCTAAGAAAACATTTGAGGTCTGATTCGTGACATTAAAATACCCATTTGTCGCATTAAAGGACTGGTTTGCCAAAACATTTGTATAATTAACAGGCAGATTTGTTGAATTGTAGTACGAAAATGAATTCGCATATAGTGTTGAGAAATTGGAATAATTCAGACTCCATAATGAATTATTCAATGAGTAACTATAAGTTGCATTATTACCTTGAATTACGGTTCCGTTAATGACATTAGCCCAAGTAGCAAGAGTTCCGTTAACAGCGTTGCCCCAACCAATTAATGAACCGTTTTGTGTGTAGGCATATACATTGGAGAAATTTGAATAATTCAATGCCCATGTTGATCCATTTATAGCGTAAGGATAAATTATGTTTGAAATATTGAAATTGATTACCGAACCATTAATAAATAACCCTGTGTTATTTCCTAAAACAACAGTTCCTGTTTGATTTGTTAAGTTAAAATAC
>CAZIET010000027.1:0-9564 GCA_964538405.1 Candidatus Woesearchaeota archaeon | reverse complement strand
TTCCAGATACAAGCTGTGTTGGCCAAATAGTAAACACCAAAATCAGCGCTGCCAATGCCACATCAATCCATTTGTGCATTTTTCCCTCCTTTATTACAAAAGGAAAAATTGCTTAATAAATGTGATGTTTAATAAAAAACGACTATTTTATAAAAATAAAATTATAATAACAATAAATGCTCGATTACATAGAATTTTCTTATGAAATAGCAGGCGTCTTAGGCATAGTTGATAACAGAGACTATGAAATAGAAATCATACAAAGATTTGTTAGAGATTATCAGCAAAGAAAAAACATAGTTCCACGACCGGGAGTAAAGGTAGAGTTACCTTGCTTTGCAGTAGGTGAAGATATAAATTTACTTTATACCCAGCTAGTTACAACGCCAGAAGGCACAGGATCTTGGGGAGAACTTCAACATAAAGAAGTCAGAAAGTCCATTCTAGCAAGAATATTACGAGATGTAGAATGGGAACTTAAACATCCAACAAAACACTAAAACCAGTTTTCCAATCTTTTCTGTGCGAGAACTTCATTCAATATTCTGCTTCTTTTTAAAATAACAGAGGAATCAAAATTAAATTTCACTTTTCCAATTTGCTTTGCAGCATTCAACAACTCTTCTCTTGAATTGAAATCCATTGACTTTTTATTCAGAGCTTTTCTTATAGCTTCTCGACATACCCAGACTCCTAACGCAGCCCAATAGCTTGGAGTTTCAATTCTTATTACTAATGCACAAGCCTGCCTTTTTATTGAATTCAAGTATTCCAAAATTGGCAATCTGGTCGCATAATACCCTCCTGCTGTACTAGAAGCATAGTCTTTTCTTCCAAAATAGCTTTCAAAATCAGTGGATGCCTTTATGCCAAGAGAGGGATTCCATGAACTTCCAGGCAAATACAATTCAAACAATTCAAAACTGAAAACATTCGGAAATAAAAGAATCAAATACTGGTTTCCGAGAAATTCTCCAAACAGCAATTCATAATTTTCAATTATTTTATGCTCTTTGACTTGTTCAATAAGCATTTTTCCAATAGTGTCATCAGTAGCGGTTATGCTCCATCTTGTCGGGACTAGTTTTTTGTTCTGCCTCAATCCAAGAACGCCAACGCTAAGAATCTTATTCAAAGTGTACTCATTGAAATTACTTTTATACAAATATTTTATTCCTTCGCTTGCCTTGTAGTCTCCAGAAGTCATTTTCTCAACTTTTCTATGGATTTTAACATTGGAAGTTATCTTTGCTTTTTTCAATCCTGCTTTCATTCCGTGCGGAGTCAAAACCCTGTCTTTCTGCTTATCAAAATCCAATCCCTTCTTTAATTCAATCTCAACATCCACTGGTTTGGAAGCCATTGCAATTTCCTGAGCAATTCCTACAAATTTCTTATTAACTTTGGCATCATTGACATTTGATCTAAATCTGGAATTAAGCAAACTCTCCCTTATTTTTGAAACATCGTTAATGGAAAAATTGTTTTCAGCCCAAAATTTTGCATCGTCATAAAGCCATGCATTTTCATCTCTTTCCAATGGACTTAAAATCCCTACATTTACCATGGGATAAGGTAATTTGCTTCCTATGAAAATGCTAGGGGGAGAAGTGCTGTCAAGCTGGTAAATGTTTGAAAAGTTTTTTATCTTGAAGTTTGTCTCACCAATTTTCTTTATTACCTCAAATTTTATATTTTCCATAGACAGTCCACATACTGAAGATATTTATAATCTTTCTTAACACCTTAGAAATAGTTAATTAATAGTTGATTCTAAAAAGTCATTATGATAACGGTAAAAACTTGTTAACCTATCCTCCTCTTCTTATTCTTTCTTTATGAGAAATTTTAAGTCTTCTAGCATAATTTCTTAAAACACCATCAGTTACATAAAATTCATCTCCATCTTCAATGTGTTTAATAAAATGTTTTGCACGTCTTGCGCCATTTTCTGAGTACTCTATTGGAGTTGTTTCATTCCTTCCTTCACCATTATGTGAAGCTAAAATACTGCAATCTAATAAAGTTACAGGAAACTCCTCACAGAGTTCAGAAAAAGACCTAATCTTGGGTCGTGCTCGTAATAAGCCAGTTCTGTCTGACATAAATTAGTATATTAAAACCAATTTATAAAAATTATGATATTCAAATCCAGCCTTTCCTAAAGATTCCCTTGTCGCTTATTTCAAAGTTCATCTCCTTTTGCGGCATGTTTCTGTGCTTCAAAACAACCGCCTTCCTTTTTCTTCCTTCAACTTTCAGTTCAATTATGCATTTGCTCCAGTATTTAAGCAAGTCTCCTCCGACAAGATATGTTTCTTTTTTTGTTCCTTTCTTCAATTCTTCTTCAGACAAAAATTCAGAATAAACCTGATTTGTTATAATAACCGGAATGTGATGTTTTCTTGAGATTTCGGAAAGTATTTTCATCTGTTCGGCCATTCTCCAGTTTATCTCCTTTATTTTGTTTTCATCTCCGCTTCTTACGGCTGCTCCCAATTCCAGTCTGTACAAAGTTGCAATTCCATCAATGATCACGACACCAACTTCCTCCTTCTTAAGCTTGTTTAACAACTGCATAAAACTTTCCTGTTGCTCTTTGAAATTTGAAGGGGATAGAAGCAAAATATTTTTCAATACTTCTTCATAACCTTCTCCAATCATCTGTTTTACTCTTTCAACCGAGAATCCCCCTTCCGTATCAACAAAAATCACTTTCTTTCCTTTCTTTGCCTGGCTGCATGAAACTAAAATGCAGAAATTTGTTTTTCCGCTTCCAGCTGGGCCTGCAATCATGGTCACAATATCTGATTCATAGCCACCATAAAGCCATTTGTTCAAGTCGTAGCTTCCTGTAGAAATCTTTTCGGTCTTGACTACCATCAGTTAGAAGATAAAAAGAGGTTAATAAGAATTGTTGTAATTTTTGACAGTAAAACTTATATTTGTTAAGTATTAAATAAATCTATGGAAAAATTAGATAAAATAAGAAGGATGTGTCCAGAAATCTTTTCTGAACCAAATAAGATTAATCCACTTACGTTTGAAGAAGCACACAAAATTATTTTTTCTACTAACCCTCCTTTAATACTTCATAAGCGAGAATTCTACCCCCTTTATGAAAAAGGATTTTTAGGGAATAAAGCAAAAACTTGGAATTCTTATAAAGAGATAATTGAATCTAATTGGAAAGGTAAAGTTACAATGCGTTCAAAAAAAGGCGGAGATAGAAAACAAGCAAAATATGGGGTTCGTTTAGAAGAAATAGAGAAAAATATTAATGATTGGAAAAAAATGGGGATTTCAGAAGATATGATTGTTTTTAACGAGAGCATGCCGGATGAAGACTTGATTTTTCAAGGGGAAGCAATTCTAAAGAATGGAAGACTATACATATATTACTCAACTCTAAAAAAACAAATGAATATTGCATTGGCAGAAAAAAGCGACGTGTTGGAAGGATTCTGGGCAGAAAAAGCAATGAAAGAAAACTGTACAAATGAAAGTTTTGAAGAATTCAAGAAATTAATAACTTTATTTCCAAAAAGTGTTATTGAGTTTAGTGTTTATTCAAAACCAATTGGAAATCAGTCTCATTTAAACAAGAATACAATTTTTTGGGAAGTTAGAAATTATTGATTACTTCATTTTTTTGAATTCGTCTTCTGCCTTATCCAAATCCTTTGTAATTGCCTTAACAGCATCTTCAATTGCTTTCTTCGCAGTCTTTCCTCTTGTTCTTACAACTAAAACGGGTTTTTTTGTAGGATGTTCTCTTCTCCATGCAGTGAACTTTACGCCTTCATCTTTATTAAGATAAACTCTCAGTATCTCTGCAACAGTAGTGTTTTCAAGCTCGACTTCCATTTCTTCCTTAGAACTTTTTAGAACATTGACTTCCATCCTAAGAAAATCGGAATTTTGTTTAAAAAGCCTTCGGTTTATTTTTCCCTCATTTCCTCATTCATCTCGTCATCTATCTTTCTCTGTTTTTTCGCTAACTCTTCAGCTTCTCTTTTCTTTTTCATTTCCTGCAATTGTGAAATGGTCAGATTCTTTGTGCTCTTGAAATCAATCTGCTGGTTCAATGATGGAGCAACCGGCGTTGGAGTGCCATATTCCTGCACTCTTTTTGCGGGATTCTTTCTTAGAGTTATTCCAAGATAATTCTCAACTTTCTCTATGACCTTTATGTCTTTTATTTTTCCCTCTTCAAGAGCTTTCACAACAACTTCGGGCTCGTTAATTGCCTGAGCCAACTGCTCCTGGGAAACGTGTTTCAATCTTCTCGCCCTCATGACAATCCAGTGAAAATTCTCAATGAGAGCATCCTTCACATACACATTATCCTTGTAATTTTTGTTAAAATTTTCCTCAACCAGTTTTTTCATCTCCTTTTCTTCTTTGTTTGGTGTTTTTATTACTGGTTTTTTAGAATTGTCAATTCCTGAAAGTCTTCTAAGCCTTTCATAAACAGTAGGAACTCTTGGACTATGTCCTATGTTTGTATTGACCAATGGGAGGTCTTCACCAGAAGCGCAGTTTTTGCATATTTTTTTAATGCCATCTCCAGTTATGACTTCAAAAAGCACGGCTTTGTCTTCAGAAATTCCGCATTTATAGCACTCTTCCATGAACTAACAATAAAAGATGCATTTTTTAATATTTGGATAATAAAGGATATATCTTCCTATATCAGTCTTTCCAGCTCTTCGGCTGTTTTGTGTTCGTAAAGAACTGTTTTTTCGTTTATGACTACTGCAGGAAACTCAGTTATGTTGTAAGATTTTAGGAGATAGTCAAGTGAAAGAATTTTTTGGTCGGCCGCTATTGGTATAAGGACGATTTCATCTCCTTTATTCTCTTTCAATTCCTGCAAAATTCTGCTCCACACTATCTGTTTCGATTTCATCTCGATATCCTGGGCCTTGTATTCATACAAATAAACGACTGTTTTGATATCCGCGCAATTTTCCTTTGCCGAAATTATGTTCATCCACAAAAGTGTCCTTAGCAGGTCGTATTTTCTATGGATAGTCTCCAAGGAATTCGTGAGCTTGCTGGATTGATCAAATTTCTCAAGCTCCAAAGCTTCTTCATAAATTTTATTTGCAAAATCGACATTTGCCGATTTTATTTCATTGCAGGTTATTTTGGGATTACTGGAAAGAATTCCCAACGCGAAGGAATCGTACAGTGAAGTCTCCGATTGATAGAAAGCCACATTCACATTATCGGCCCTCAACTGTTCAAGATAAACTCCAAAAACAAGTCCAATGGAGAAAAATAGCAGCGTTAAAAATAAAGCCTGCCAGAACACATGTTTTTTATTTTCCAACATTTTAATTATTTATGGTGTAGGACCAAATCCTTTTTTATATTTTATTTGAGTCCAATCACAATATTTGTCCAAAATTATATTAATTTTTTTATTGTTTGGTTTAGCAAATACAATCATATGTATTGAATCGTGTCCTATTATAATATCGGCTTCGGGTTTAGCATCAAAAATAGGTATCCACGAATCTTTACCTATCTTTTGACCAACATTATCTATGAGTGCTTCAGAACCCCAATCATTAAGTATTTTCCTAAGTATCTTAATTGAATTTTTATTAAATTCAAATTTTACATAAAATCTTTTTTTCCAATTTGTTCTTCCTTCAATAATCAATTTTTCTTTTATCTCCATGAATATTTTCCAGTCAAAAATTTAACCAATGAAACCACCAATACTATTGGCCTAAGCATTATGTATATCAATGAATAAAAAATCACACTAAAAAAGCTTTCCTTTTCATGAATGTGGTTGTTTATATGCCTTAAAGCCAAAAATACAAACCATAAGCCAACCACGAACAATATCACTCCCAAGAAGTTCAATATTGAAGGGTTAAGATTTACATCATTCATCCTAAGAAGCGCCGTTTCTGCCACAATTGAGTAGCGGGTTGAAAGATAAGAATACAGTATTCTTCTGGAAACCCTGTAAACTAAAATTCCCAACCCAAACACGCCAAGCACAAGCGCTATGGAAAAGAAAGGCAGAATAAAATAACCAAGCATGTTTTTCCTGAAAAAAGAGCTTTTGTATTTTAGTATGGTCTGATAACCCCCAATATTCCATCTTATTCGCTGCTTCAGCCATTTTTCTATGGTTTCCGGGGCAACTGTTGTGGATTTTGCAACAAAAGACATTTTAACAACATAGTCATGATGAACAAGATTCCACACCACCTCTATGTCTTCAGTCATATTCTTTCTGTCAAATCCGCCAATTCTCACCAAGGCTGTTTTTCTGTAAAGGGCCAAAGGACCAGGAGTGACATAAATTGAATCCAAAAATTCAAGGAGCTTTCTTGTAAATGCGATTACTTTGTATTCAATAGACTGCATTCTGGCTAAAAAATTGCTTCTGTTTTTTACGAGAATTCTTGTAGTCACTCCCCCTACTTTGCTGTCATCAAAAAATCCCACCATTGATCTTATGGCATGCGAATCTGGGTAAGAATCGGCATCAACAACTCCAATAAGTTCTCCATTGGCCATTTCCAAAGCTTTGTTCAGGGAGTCTGCCTTTCCTGAATTTTGTTTGTTTAGAACTTTTACTTTTGAATATTTTTTTTCAAGCTCTCTGGCAATTCTTAGTGTACTGTCACTGCTTCCGTCATTTATTATAATGACTTCAACAAGATTTTTATAATCGGTTCTCAGAATACTTTCAACAGTTCCCCGGATGCTTCTTTCTTCATTGTAAGCAGGAACAAGTATTGAAACGCTGTAATTTTTCGTTATTTCGGGAACAGCAAAAATTTCTTTTCTGTTTTGAGCAAAGGTTAAGGTAAACAAAAACAAAAAATAAAGGGTAATAAACATGTAAGCTAGGTAGATTACTGTTAGAGTTTCAACCATTTTCTTTTGTCTCTTTTAATTCAAGTTTGTTCTCGGAGGTGTTGAAATAATCATAGAAATCATCGCTTAGGCTCAGTTCATGAGTGTGTCCCGCCCTTTTCTTTTTTATCAGCCCAAGATCAGCGAACTTCTTTATGTGATCGTATGCCTTGTTGCTTCTTATTTTTACAAGAACGCTTTGTTTTATTGGCTGCTTGTATGCAATTATTGCCAAGGTTTCCTGCTCCGCTTTTGAGAATTCGCTGCTTCCTGTAGCAAGTTTATTGACGACATCATGATATTCTTTCTTTACGTCCATCTTCCATACACCATTTTTTTCTATAATTTCAATAGCAGAAGAATCGTTGTTGTATTTTTCCTTTAATTTCTCTATCAGTTCTCGGATTATAATTGGATTTAAGTCGCTTAAAGAGATGAGTTCCTGCATGGAAAGAAATCTACCGGAAATAAAGAATACAGCCTCAAGCCTTTTCATGTCCTCCTTTTCCCTAAATTCATCAATCTCATTCAGCGTTTCACTCTTTACCATTTCTTAAATAGGTCGTTGTGATTTTTAAAACTTATATCTCAGTATAGCACCCATTCCAGAAAGATTCATAAACTGTTCACCTTCAGGAGTATCTGTTGAAACAATGTGAAATTCTGCAGAAATGGCATTTGCAAGTTTCTTTAGCTCGATAAATGTCGTTTTATTAATATCTTTTGATAAAATCAAAGTGTTTACTGCCCCATATTCAAGCGCCTTTCTTATTCCTGCTTCATCATAAACAACCATGTCTGGATTTTCTCCAAGTTTCTCGAAGAATTTTTCTAAGAGTTTCTTTTCTCTGATTATGTCTTGACTTGATAGAATATCTTGGGATTTTTGAACCAATTCTTTCAATCCAGATTCATCAGAATCCCCTATATCTCTTACGCCAATAACCATTCCTTTCAGCTTTGTAGGAAGATAATCTCCATCCAAGAATTCATCTTTCGTTGGAACAGGACCGCCAATAATTATCCCCTTCAATCTGGTCATGTCAAAGAAAATCTTTTTCATCTGTTCTCCAATCCTAGTATAGAAAACTTTTGTCAAACCTTCTGTAATTCTGTGGAATCTTTGAGCACTTTGACCACCGGCCTTTACCCGCGATGGAACTCCAGAAGTCATTTTATGCAACACTTCTATTCTCTTTCCTTCAAGCAAACCTATTGTTGCCTCTTTTCTATCCATAACCAATAATCCAAATACTTCCTTTATCTGAACAATTTCTCTTAGTGGCTCAAGAACAAAATCTTTGTCACAACGATACAATCTGCTTCTTAACGGAGTAGGTGGTTCTATTTCCCAGCTTTGCAAATCAACTTGGCCTTCAACCTCAGATATGTTTCCTGCAAAAAGAGCCAGACCATTATCAGGATTTTTTTTATAATCCTTGATCATCCTTATTATCTTATCCAACGCATCAATAACATTTTTTCTTGTTGAAGTTGATTTTATGTTTTTTGCAGTTGATTTTTCTGCTTCGAGTTGTCTTTGGGCAGTCATCAAATCGTTTCCGGCAGGAACATAAACACTCACAAGTTCCGTATGTCTTCCTTTGTAATTTCCAAGCTCTTCAATCAATTCTTCCAGTTCTTCTTTGCTTATTGCAGCCATTTTACAGATTTGGTTCGGTTCCTGCCTTATAGGATTTAATTTCAACTATTTTGAAATCTTTACCGGAGTCAATCAGAATAGCACCAGAAGTTGCAATAAACCGATTTTCATATGTGTTAAAAATAACTTTATGGTCGGCGGATGGTAATGTAACTTTGTAGTTTTCTAGTTGTGCATTCAAAGGTAACTGCTTTTCCGACTTAAACTGCTTTATTTTTGAGAGATTATCTTTAAAGACATCCCAATAACCCTTAGATTTTTCTTTACCAAATTCGGGCCAAGGGCTAATATGAATGCTCTTGTGCTTCTCATATTTCTTAAAATGAGTTTGGTAAATATCCTCAGTAATAAATGGCATTATTGGAGCCATCAATTTCAAAATAGTCAAGAGAGAGTGATATAGTGTATAATTTACTGATTGCTTTTCATTTCCACTACCTTGATAGATAATCTTCTTAACCGATTCTAAATAATTATCACAAAAATCATTCCAAAAGAACTTTTCTATATCTGATTTAGCCCGATTATATTCATAAGAAGGGAAATATTCCGTTGAAGATTTAATAACTTCATTTAGTCTCCCCAAAAATTCTATGTCTGCTTTTTCTAATTCTTTTGGTCTTTTTGGTTCACTCTTTAAATTCATAAATACAAAATTGGTTGCATTAGACAGCTTGTTAATCAATCTCTTTCCTGCAACCACATCCTTTTCTTGATACTCCATATCCTCTCCTAATTTGGAGGAGGAAGCCCAATATCTTAATGCATCTGCACCATAATTTTCCAAAACACCTTGAGGTGCAACAACATTCCCTTTAGATTTCGACATTTTTTCTCCCTTAAGCATCACATTTCCTGTTATGAAAATATTTTCCCAAGGAATGTTCTTCTCATGTAAAAAAGAACGGACTATCGTGTAGAAAGTCCAAGTTCTAATTATATCGTGTCCTTGTGGTCTTAAAGAGTAAGGAAGATGCACTTTATTTCCGTAAACATACGAAGCCAATTGT
>CAZIET010000026.1:660-9634 GCA_964538405.1 Candidatus Woesearchaeota archaeon | reverse complement strand
TTAAATCCATACCTTCTATATATTCATAAAAGACATTTTTTCTTTTCCTGCCCAAGAATTTTGGTAAAAACCCATATTTTTCAAATTTAGAGGATACAAATTCATATTTTTTTGCTCTTTGAATGTTTTTACATTTCCTTAAGATATATTTTTTATCTTTATGTTTTACTAAATAAACTTCTCCACTTAATCCTCCCCCACTGTCATTGATTAGTTCAGAGATTTCTCCTTTTGTTAGCAGATATTTCATTTTACCATACCTTTACCCTTATTGTTCCGAATGATATATTAGCATTGCTGTCAAAATACTGGACTGGAATCTCTGCCGCATAGACGCTTGTTGTGACATTCCTTTCCTTTGGAGAAGCTGTGCTTTTGTTTGCATATATCAGCATGAAATTGAATTCATTTCCGCTCGTCACGCTGAAATTGTCTTTGGTGAGGAAATAATTTGCCTCGTATATTTTTATCAAATCCGAAACCTTTTGCAATGAAACGAGTTTTTCCTTGTTTACCAAACCCATTGAATATTCTTCCTCCTTAATTTGATGGCATCCGTTTTGATTTGTCAACGAATTAAACCAATCCAAGTAATATATCTTGAAGTACACATTATTGTTGCTTGCTCTGTCAATTACCAAGTCATTGCTTTGTGTGTATGCGCTTTCCTTTGCATCAGCGGCATTTCTTGCAATCAGCTGCGTTCCAAATCCTGTAATGGTGAAAAAATTCTGAAGACGTATGCAACTGTTGCCATTATTGTTTTTTATGTAAACAGAAGCTGTCGTAAGCTCTTCTGAAACATTCTCAATGATTTTTGCTTTTAGGTTTTCAAGGACAATTTCCTTGCTTTCCTTGTTCATTACGGGATTTATCAAAAAGGCGTAAAGAAACAGAAGAAATATCACGAACATTGCAAATGATATTACAACCCCTACGTGAGTTCCTTTTTTATTCATGTTTGAAAAAAGCAGTTCAGCTTTTTATATTTTCATGCTCCAAGAAGAAGATTAGATCCTGAAGACGCAAGGAACGCACACAGCATCAAAATGAAGGAATGCTTTATTCCTGCCTTGAATTTTCTTTCAGCCAATTTTCCTATCGCCAAGCCGCTGAAAAGTCCCTGTATAAGAAGAAGATACAAAAATGCATTTGCCACCTCCAATTGGTTGGCTGCAACATTTGTGCTTGCTGCATTTCCAGTCGGGCTGCCCAAAACTCCCAAGCCCCCTATATTTGTAACCATTGGAACTATCTGGAATTGCATTATGATTGTTATTCCTATGAAAACAAAAAATATTATGTATCCTTGCATGACCAATCCGGAGATTACTGCCTTTCTTTCCTTTTTCAGCTTGTCGGAGGTGCTTACTGCTCCAGCAACAGATTCAAGTATCATTCCAATGTCTCCTCCGGATTTCTCGGCTTGTCCAATAAGCGTAATCGCCCTTGATACTGTTTTGTTGTTTACATCTCTTGCGAAAATCTGAAATGCTTTTTGCAGCGGAATTCCCATATATATTTGGTTCGCAAGTTTCTGTATATTTTCACTTAAGACTCCGTATGGCTTGTCCTGAATGTTTATTATGCTTTTGCTTATTGGCGTTCCTGTTTTCACTCCCTCGACAAGATTCCTTGCGAATTCAAGGAACATTTCTTCCTTTTCATTGTCTGCCTTTGTTTCATTTATTGTTGTAAGCACTATTGGAGTGACTCCTATTATTACCGCGATTCCTATAAGGAAGAAGAAGAATGCCGTCTGTACGAAGAAAAGTGAAACTATGAAGACTGCGAAAGCAGCCATTATTCCAATCCAGTGTGAGTTTTTGAATTCCATTTTATTCGTTCTGCTGTCTTATGTGGAGGAATGACAAAAATACAATATTTATCAGCAAAACTCCAAGGACAACTATTATTGTTATTGCGGATGAGCTTAATGCGATTCCCAAGCCGCTTACCTGCATTATTATGAGCAGCAGCATAAGTATCATTGGGGCGGCTATGACCACGCTGATGTAAATGTCCATGAATGTCTCTGCAGCCTTGTTGCTTTTCTCCCTTTCAAGATTGTATTCAAACAGCAAACTTTTTGCCCTTTCATCAAAAAATTTCGGCATGTCTCCCCCGGAACTTATCGTGGTTGCAAGTCCATTGAACAAATCCCTTAATTTTTTGCTTGAACTGTTGAATGCGCTGTTTTTCAGAATTGTAACAAGATCATAACCCATGATGTTCACCCCGTTTATTATCTTCAGGAATTCCCTTTCAAGGGTGGGATATTCCTTCGTTACGACTATGATGCTGAATATTTTTGTTGGGTCTATCATAGAGCCAGAAATGGCAGCCATGTTTATCGTGGCGAAAGGCAGTTCCTGATTTATTCTTTTTTCAATTGAGCTTCTTTCAGTTGAGGGATAGAAGTACATAAGCAAAAATGTCAAAATTGGAAACACAAATGGAATCCAGAAGGTTTCCAATAACCTGATTGCTAATGGCTGGGTTGATGGCACGACAAATGGCAGTGTTGCCACAAAATTATAGAATAAGAAAAAACCCAGAAATAAAAATCCTATAAAAAATGCAAGCGTTATCGAAAACAGCATCATTGAAAAGTAGGTTTTTGGAAGAATGTTCATTCCGGATTTTATCAGATCTTCCTGCAAGTCCTTGAAAACCCCCTTTCTTATGATCGATAGTGAGGCATTGGAAAAAAACTTGTTTGAAATTGCCGCAAAGTCATTTGTTTTTTTATGTTTTTCAATGACTATCGCTCCGGTTTGCAAAAGCCAATGTGGAATCTTTTCTTCCTCGCCTTCTTTTAGTCTTTTAAGTGTTTCTTTTTCTATTCCCCTGAGTTTTTTTTCAATTACAACAGATTTCTGTTCCAAAAGCCATTTTGGAACTCCGCTTTCTTCTTCCTTGTTCTTTTCAACCAATGGTTTTGTCAAATTCAGCTCCTCGGATTTTTTCAAAACATTTATTCCTTCCTTTTTCATTTCGTTTTTCAGGGAGTTGATATGCGATGAAGCCATCTGGGCAGTGTCCTTGTTTTTGCTGTTCACGTCCTTTATCACGGAATTTATCTCTTCAACTGCTTTTTTCTGCCGTGAAACACTATCCTTTATGTCTTTTATTTTCTCGCTCATTTCAGCCTCTTGAGAATCTCTTTTTGTATCATGACCATGAACTTTTTTGTTTGCGTAAAGTTGTAATAATGTCCTTTTTTGTGGTAGAATTCAAGTTTTGAGGCTGCTTCTTCAAGCGTTTTTATAAGCTGATTCAGAAGTTGCAGGTCATCTCTTTTCATAATTTAGAAAGCAATTTGCTGATTAAATATCTTATCATTCAACGGCGAATTTTCTCAGAACTTCTTCGGGCTTTTTGTAATATTCATTTACTATGTCATGGAATTCCCTGAACCCGAAAACTTTCTGCTGGTATAATTTGTATATCAGTTTTGATCTTCTTCTGAATTCATTTTCCAGTTCCTCAACTCGGAAGCCGCTTTTTTTGGATATTTTTTCGAAAATCTTGCTGTTTTTTTTGAAATAGAAATTGTCATCGGAGGGATTCCAGAAGAATGGGGAATTTGTGAGTGCAACACCTTCCGGGGTGACGTTTAAAACCTCAACTATTTCCTTTAATTTTCTTGTTTCCTGCTTTCTAACAACCGCATGAGTCATGATGCAAACGCAGTCAAGAACATTCAGCAATGTTGGAGACAACTCAATTGGGGGGGTTTCCAATCTTTTTATGACTGTGTCAACTGAATCCGCGTGCATTGTGCTTATTGATGAATGTCCCGAAGCCATTCCTTGGAACAAAACAGATGCTTCCTTTCCCCTGACTTCTCCGACTATGACATAGTCCGGGTTTTGTCTGAACGAGCTTCTCAACAAAGTGAAAAGATCTATTTCCCCTATTCCTCCAACTCCCGTCGCTTCTCTTGCAACGCTTGGAAGCCAGTTTTCCCTTGGCAAACTAATTTCCCTAGTGTCTTCAATACTTACGACTCGTGCTTCTGGCGCAATGAAAAACGCAATTCCATTTAATAGTGAAGTTTTTCCCGATGATGTTCCCCCTGTAATCAATATATTCATTCTATGTTCAATCAGTAGCCAAAGATAAGCCACCATTTCTGGACTTAATGTGTTGAATGCAACAAGTTGTGTTGGAGTCCACGGAGTTTTTGTGAACTTACGGATTGTTAATGTAGGTCCACGAGATGTGATGTCCTTTGTGTATGTGGCATTGACACGACTTCCATCTTCCAATGATCCATCAAGGATTGGACTTGCATATGAAATGTATTTTCCTGTTCTTTGCGCAAATTTTTCAACAAGATTTGCCAAAACATTTGTGTCCTTGAAAACAACATTTGTCTGCAAATTCCTGTAAATTCTGTGGACGATGTAAATGGGAGTTTCAGTTCCATTGCATTCTATGTCTTCAATGTAATAATCCCTCAACAATGGCTCAACTTCATTGAATCCTATGAAGTCCCTGCAAAGATAATAGTAAATTTTCTGGTAGCCTTCCTGTGAAACATCCAACCCAAGCTCTGTGATAAGAATCCTCAGCATTTTGTCAACGTAATCCAGCAAAACGTCCTGCTTTTTTTCAATTATGTCTCCGACGTTGATCATGTTCTCCATTGCGGTTTTCAGTTCTTCCTTGTATTTTTCCTCATCCCTTGTCAGCAACGGCTCCTCTACTTCATAAACCACTTCGGAAATTTTAGGATTCCAGTAAATATGCGCAAATGCGAAAGGGGAAATCAGCGCATATCTTACGTTGATCTGTGTTTTGTCTGCAAGTCTTTTCAGTGGAGGAATCTTTGGAGAAAATTCTATTGGTACTTTGGGATAATCTTGGATATTCATTTTAATTTATCGTGAAATCTAACACTGTTTTTGTTCCCCCTTTGTTTTCAATCGTTATCATGTAAGGAGTTGTTCCTTGTGTTAAAGTTTTTGCCTCGTTTTTCCCTTCAAATTTGACGTCATAATTGCTGTAATTTTTTGTTAGTGTTACATAGTATATGTTCTGAACTCTCTTTGTCAGGACATCTATTCCGCCGATATTTATCGTTTTTCCCTCTTCACTAAATCCTTTGTCCGTTTGAAGTTCAAATGTAAGGGTGTCATTTGCCCCGTTTATTTCCAAAGTTCCTTCTTTTATTCCGACATTTACAATTCTTTTGTTTCCGGGGCCTCCCTGAATCATGGAAGCAACAACTCCGTCAATGTTCTGCAAGACATTCAGTGTTTGTTCTATAACTGCCCTATCTTGTGTCTCCTTTATTTTTGGTGTGATAAAAACAAGAACCGCCCCAATCATGGTAAGTGCAATCAATGTATAAATGACGGTTTCAATCCAAACTTGTCCTGACTTTTCACCCCTTTTCATCAATGAATCAAACGAAGTAAATTTAAATAACTAATGTTAAGCGCTCAGCAAACAATCGTCGATTCCTTGCAGTGAATCGGAAGCTTCACACTGATTGCTGCTTATTATCGGAGCGATTGTAATTGAATCTGCATCTGAAACTCCCATGTTGGTTCTGTGAATCACATAAGTCAACGCAGAATTCTTTCCAGGTACAGAAAGAGAACCGCCATAACTTCCTCCAAACGGCTTTACATAACTAAAGGTTGATCCGTTTGTTATTGTAAAACTCTTCGCTCCAGAATCCCCTGAAACAGAAACCAAAACTCCGTCTACTGAATCTATATCCCCGACACTTATAGAAACTTTGATTTCATTTGCAGTTGAATTAATGCAGGTATATTGCTTGCTTATCTGAACTCCCCCAAAATTCCCAAAGCATGACTGAGCTCCCTCAATTTCTTCATTTATCAGGCTTCTTGAAACTCCCCATATCACAACTGCTAATCCCATAACTAGACTTATCATTAACATTGTTACAATAATTTCAGACATTCCTCTTTTATGTTGAGATCTCATATCCGTATTTTGCCTCGTTGCAATCATAAGTTCTTTCTCCGCCGCTTTCTATGTTTCCAAGCAGTACTGGAGTAACGACTATTTTTTCGGCGCTTGTGCTCAATTGGCTTGAAAATGCCTTTCCTTGCGCCAATCCGAATTGCGGCCAGGTTGTTGAAATTTCGCTCATGCTTTGTGTTTCATAACTTCCTCCTGTGGCGGTTTTGACTTTTATGTCATAGATTGGAACGTTTCCCGTGTTTGAAATTCCCAACATTCCGTTTTCATAGCTTGCCTGGAAAAATACTTCTCCGCAGACCAATTCTGCATTTTTGTCGAATTTTGTCACCGCTTCCTGCGTCAGTCCCCTGAACCAAAGGAAAAGAATCAGTATGATGATTATCATCATTGCTATGAGAAGAATTGTTGCCACCATCGGCGACACCCCGCTTTTTTTCATATCAGAAACAATTCCCTGAACTTTAAAAATGTATTTTTACGGACAACAGGGAGTTTTATATTATTGATTGTCATTTTTTCCATGATAAGAAATCTGGTTACGGCTCTAAGCGTTGCGTCCTCATTATTAATTTGCTTTGGAGATGTTAAAGCGCAGGATAGAAATCTGCAATCTCACAAGGTTTTGGAATTACATTTTGACAATAAAGCTGATTTAAAAGAAAGTCCAAGATTCATGTATGATTCTTCTGGAAAAAACAATCATGGATACGCAAATGCTAATGGCCCAACATGGCGTGCAAATGAGGGAATGAACGGAGCATATGAGTTTGATGGAAAGGATGATGTGATAACTGTTTTGGATGCGGATAATTTGAGTCCTTCAAATACGGGAGAATTAACTATTGGATGCTGGATGAAATTTGGAGCAACAAGCTTTGAAGGAGAAGGAACTGGGGGATATGTGAATTTTATTGGGAAAGGAACATATTCAAGTCAGTCAGACAGGGGGCAGAATGAATATCACTTCAGGCAATATCCAAGAAGTTCTGATCGTCCAGACAGAATCAGTTTTTATGGATTTAATCGTGAAGGGGGGCTTGGTGCTGGCAGTTATGTTCAAAGAAAGATAGATCCAAAAAAATGGAGGCATATCGTTGGAGTCTTTACCCCGACTCATGTGCAGATGTGGGAGAATGGTGTTAAAGTGGACGAAGATCCTCTAAGCGGATATGATATTAAATTCACAAATGGAACATCTCCTTTGAAGTTCGGAGGAGAATATGGAAATGATAAATTTCATTGGAAAGGAATGTTGGATGAATGTGTTGCTTATGATGTTGCATTGACTCAGTCTGAAATCCAAGGTATTTTCAAAGATCAAGTTCAACATTTTATGAAATAGATAACTTTTTAATATTGTAAAATATTTATCTTTATGAATCTTGTTTCAAGATTGATTGGTTCTGGTGTTATGGCTGCAGCTGTTGCGATTGTTCCAGTAAAAAATTCTTATGCTGATCCTAGAAGGATTGGTAACGATGATTTTTTAGGAGTTAACGTTGAGACATATGTTGATGATCAAAGAGGTGAGTTGATGTTCGTGATGACCCCAGAGAATATCAATGTTAAAAATCCCTATATTGATTATATTCAGCCAAATGTTTTCAGTAGTCGTGGTGCGGGTGAAACTGTGCAATTAGGTTATTCGCCAGATGGTTTTTTTAATGAAATAAGGAACATAAAACCCATTGGGCAAAGAAATGTGTTTGAAAGATTGTTGTATAATTTAGGGCCGAAAGTTATGGAAGGAGCCGTAAATAATGATCCAGTTGCTGGTTTAGGAGTTGGGATAACAGCACAGGAAATGGAAAGACAAAAACAAAGAGAGATAGAAGAGGCAAGAAACAGAGTTGATCCGAGCTATAAGATAAGCCAAATTCCAAGATATACTTCAGTTAATAATAGGGAGACTGCAGCTGTTTTTGTTACAAAACTCGATCCTGGAGGAGCAAGAGGAAAAGTCAAAATGGGTGTATATATTACTTGGGCTGTGGAAGCTCTTACAGGGAATTTACCTCATAGAAGCTCTCTTATTGAATTCAATTTTGACAATGACGTTGCACAGGCATATGCAAGAGAAAATAAACGACAGGAAAATGCTGAAAGAGACAGAGGGAATAGAAATAGGCCAGCAGACGAAGATTCAGGAAAAGATGAAAAAGAAATGAAAGATGAAGGACCTACATGTGAAGACTTAGGTTATAGTGGTAGTCCTCGTTGTTATCAAGGTGGGTCATAATTTTTTACTCCTTTATAGTAACTAAAGACCGTAAGATTTAAATATAAGTTATTACTCTATATTTTATGAAAAAGACATTAAGCAGATTAGGTTTACTAGCACTACTTGGAGTTGCAGCTTGTCAAACTGATGATGTAGAAAGACTATTACTTGAAAATACTACTGCTTATACAGGAGATTACTTAGCAATAGATACCAATGATGGTATTCCTTTTGAATATGCAGGAGCGATAAAAAGTTCAAGCAGATACACAAATCAAATATTAGTTCCTTATATAGAAGACAAGATGACATTAGGATATCTCCCTAAGGGAGTTAAAGGAGTTCCAACAAGAAATAATTTAGGTAACATTGTTGCATGGACTATCAATCCAAGAAATTATGATGTCGGAAGTAGAGAAGAGCGCGAGATTGTTGAGCCTGTAGCAGGAAGTGTGCCTGCGGTTGAAGATAAAGAAGAAAAGGCGGGAAGTGGTGGACCGGCTGTCGGGGGCAGGTAATTAACTAACATAAACACTATAGTTTGTATATACTTTATTTCCGTTATCATCAGTCCCCCAAAAGTGTTCAGTTGCATTCATTGAGGAGTCAGTAGTGAAAATATAATCATCAGCAGTAGAAATTGAACTTCCTGCATTAATACGATTTGTTCCGTACCATTGTGTAATATCAGTTTTATTAATATCACAGGAATATCCAAGGCTTGGGGTGGTAAAGCATTTTTGTCTTGTATTTACAGTAAGTCCTACAATTCCCCCAATTTCTTTT
>CAZIET010000026.1:0-650 GCA_964538405.1 Candidatus Woesearchaeota archaeon | reverse complement strand
GTCTTACATCAAAATACCACCAGTTGGCATTTCCTGGAACTCCCGGTGGTCTGGTTCCAGAATTTTTAGTTTGTAAATTAAAATATTCAGCCTTGAATTCAGCAATTCCAGAATGGCATTTTATTTCCTGAACAATTTTTGCCTTGGTGCAAGAAAGCAATCTGTATTTGTTGTTTATTTCCTCATACCTTACAGGAATTATTTCAACAGAAGAGACATTCCCGATTGTTGAACTGAAATTATACTTTTGCTGTGTTCTTCCGTCTGGAGAAAGGGGATTCGTCACACCACCAGAAGAAAGCAAAACAGCCCCGTTTTGGCTTCCGTTTGTGTAAACAGAAAGATCAATCGTAGCCAATTCAATTGCAGTGGAATTTGTCGCCTTTATGAAATATCCCGCAACGTCAAACCTTCCGTTGTTGCTTATATTCATAGTCATGTTTCTTTTGTCGCACTGGTACAAATACGAATCCACATACAATGAAACTCCATCGGAGCATTCTAATTCTTCAGTTGGAATATAGCTTTGAACCCATGCATAAACAATAGTTCCCAGGACAACTGCCATTGCAAGAAGCAGGACATATTCAATCAGTGTGCTCACACCTTTCCTATAAATTGGTCGCGACATATTTTTCACCATCTATGTT
>CAZIET010000025.1:0-9979 GCA_964538405.1 Candidatus Woesearchaeota archaeon | reverse complement strand
CAATATTTTTTATATCCAATCCACATTCTTCTTTGACTTTTCTACGCAATGATTCTTGTATTGAAACAAATTTTTCAACACTCCCTCCCGGACACCACAGCATCCCTTTAGCAGGTTCATTTACTCTTACCATTAAAAGAATGCCGTTTTTGTAGTGAATAAATATATCATGAGTCATGCGTGGCATAATAACTCTTGCTTCTTTGTATCTCTGTTCACCCCTTCCAGTGTATTGGCCACCAATAGTATCTGTTCCTTCCTCTATGTACTCTCTAAGATTTTCTTCCATATCTAAAACAGAAAAAATTAATTTAAGTATTTAATGCATTCCTTCTTTGAAAAGGGATCTTAAGTCATTTGAACTCATACCAGAATAAAGTGCTAATCCCAGTGCCCCCGGATGAAGTAAAACTCTTTCTTCAGGGGTTCTATTTGTTCTATTTTCAACCATTCCTTTATAGTTATCTGCAACAAACTCCTCTATACTTCTTGGATTATTTTTTATGAAAATTAATTGGGAGTGTTCCTTTGCATCTTTAGCAGTGACCCATGAAGCAGTAATTTCTTCTCCGCTCAATCCGGTGTCAACCTGAAAGACATACGTGCAGCTCCCCATTCCTAAAAGCCAATCTTCAACTCTTCCAATCGCTCTTATCGATTTTACATTATTTACCCTATCTCCTAATTCAGGTACTAACTCTCTTCTTTCGAATGCTTGTTGAATAGTTTCTTTTCCCTCTTTGAGTTCTTTACTAACACTAAGACCTCCCGCAGCAACAGTATGAATTCCATTTACATAACTCCCTCCACCCCTTAATCCTAAAACAACGTAGCCAGTATCTGATTCGCTATCCGGGGCTGTAAGAATTATTCCGTCTGTGCTTACAGGTCTAGCAGGAACAACAAATCCCTCTCTATTCGCATGCATTTCGTAGGAATGTGCCGGGGATAGATTTACGTGAACTCTATCATTTGAATTTGTGTATGAGGTTTCTCCCGTGGTTATTTCATTATGCCAAGGCTGTTTAGATAAAGCACCCCTGGCTTTAAGTTCTTCATAACTTCCTCCTCCAAATAAAGTATCGACTGCTCTCTTGAATCCATCTTGTGCATAAAGTCTTTCCTTTAACTCAGGGACCAATTCTGTTTTAGGAGGGGGTCCTAAAGGTAGATCTGAGCCTGCCCTTTCTCTATACCAGTCAGAAACTCCTGTCCTTGCAGAGTTTACGAAATCATATGCTGCATCAAGATCAATTCCTGGTCTTTCGGGAGAATAAGTGTGGTCTAATATTGTTCTATCATCAAATTTAACTAAAACCGAAGGATCAAAACCTCTAGCGACTCTTGATTGAGTAGATAATCTTTCTAAACCCATTTCTTTCCACGTTAAAGTTTATTTTTAAGTTCTATTATACTTCATTATACATATAAAAAAAGTGATATTCTCATTCATAAGTCTTATAAATTTCTCCTAACGTTCGTGTAATATGAAAGTTTTGGTGACGGGAATGACTGGGTTTATTGGGGGTGAACTTGCGCAGAGATTAGTTACTGAAGGTCACGATGTTTATGGAATTGTCCAACCAGTAAGTGAAAGTGGAAGAAATTTTAGTTCAATAGATAATATAAAAAATAAAGTGAAATTAGTAACTTGCGACTTAAGGGATTATATCTCTGTGAAAACTGCAATAAAAAAAATACAGCCTGATGTTGTTATGCACTTAGCAGCACTAGCTCCAGTTATGTTCAGTTTTGAAAGTCCTTTGGTTTATCAAGACACAAACATTATAGGGACAATAAATCTGATTGATGTTATTATGGATTTGTACGGTCCTGAAAAAGTAAGATTCGTTGCAGCATCAACTGCAGAAGTTTACGGAATCCAAGATGAGAACAAACCATTTACTGAAAATTTAAGATTGGAACCTTCAAGCCCATATGCGGTAAGTAAGGCTGCAATGGACATGCATATAAGAATGCTTTTCAAAGTCTATAATTTTAACGGCGTTATTTTTAGAGGATCAAACGTTTTTGGAAGAAAACACGACGCCAGTAGACTAACGGAGTATCTGATAAAGGAAATGATAGATGGAAAAGACATTTATATTGGAGCACCAGATTCAGTAAGAGATTATATTTACATTGATGACCATGTTGATGCATACATGCTTGCAATGAAAACTCCACAAGTAAGAGGAGAGGTTTTCAATATTGCAGGAGGACAAGGTTTCACAAATAAAGAGTGGGTTACGAAAATTGCACAACTATTAAACTTTCCTTTAGAGAAGATTCATTTCGGTCAGTATCCTCCAGGATATCCAGAAAGGCCATTGAAATCTGATCAGCCATATTTGGTTTTGGATGATTCAAAGATTAGAAGAGTTCTTGGATGGCAGAAAAAAGTTTTACCGGAAGAAGGTTTAAAAAGAACTATCGCCCATTGGAAAAATAAGATTGGTGAAAAAAAAGCTTTTGATAAAGCACTTAAAATCAAGGAAATTCTTGAATCATGAAAGCAGCAATGGTTTTCCCAACACGAGAGTCTGAAAGAGCAATTTCAGGATATTCAGTAACGCTTACAGATAATATGAAGGCTGTCGGCGTGGATATAGACAATGTAACCTATACTGCGGGCTCGCCAAAGACACTTTTTAAACAAGTTTCAAAATTGAAAAAATACGATGTGGTTCACATACAGCATGAATACAATCTTTTAGGAAATTACGGATTGCCTTTTTTCGCTTTATACTTTTTATTATTTTTAGGGAACTGCAGGGTTGTTACGACAATGCACACAATATTATCCCAGAAAGAACAATTCAAAGGAAGCAAATTTAAAACATTCCTTAGAAAAATGCTATACATGACTCAGAACAGGGTAATAAACTGGTTTTCAGACGTAATTGTTGTTCACGCAAATTTCTTCAAGGAGATATTACACCATGAATATGGTATTAAAAAAAATAAAATAATTATTTTCCCCCAAGAGGAATTTGAAAAAGGCAAAGAAAGAATTGAAGCTTTCGGGGCCAGTTTACATTTTGATGGGAAGCATGGTTCCCGATCATGGACACGACATAATGATAAGACAATCTGATAAAATTGGCAAAACTGTTTTGGTTGTAGCTAATCCCGGATCAGTTAATGATAGAAACAGTGACAGAACAAGAAAATACCTTGATGAATGTAAAGCAATAGCAAAAAAGAACAAGTTCGACAAATATGTTAGATTTGACATTAGTGATATTACTGACAAGAAACCAGAATGGTGGAAGTATTTCTCTGCTGCAGATTTGGTATTATTGCCATATACAGGAGGGATTGGAAGTGGAATCTTCGCGCATTCAATGGCTGCAAGAAGACCAGTAATTGCAAGCGATATATTATTCTTCCACGAAATAGCCAAGAATTTTGGTTCTGTGGAGACTGTGAAAAAAGAAGAAGATTATGCGAAGGTTATTCACAATGCGATGAAACCATCTAATTACAAAAAAATGATGAAAGAGTGTGAAAGATATGTCAGCGAGTATGGACTTTCAGTCTTGGCCAATAAATACAAAAAGGTATATGAATCATTATAATGAAAATAGTCATCATCGGTGCTTCTGGTTTCTTGGGTACGAAACTTATGAATGTTTTTTTTAAAGATAATGAAGTCATAGGAACTTATTCTAAAAACAAAAAAGACGATTTAGTTCAATTGGATGCAACGAATGAACAAGAAGTGAAAGACTTTTTGTTGAAGTACAAACCAGACTTGGTAATAGATACAATAGCACTGACAAGTTCTGTGGCTTGTGAAAAAGATCCTGCATTGTGTAAGTTGTTAAATTATCAGACCGCAAAGAATATTGTTGAAGCATGCAAATTAATCAATGCCACAATGGTTTTCTTCTCTTCAACTTATATTTTCGACGGAGAAAAGGGAAATTACAGTGAAGAAGATGTTCCAAATCCATTGAATGAATATGGGAAAACAAAAATTATGGCTGAACAAGAGCTTTTGAAATATCCTAAATCGATAATTATTAGAGTAGATATAATGTATGGGTTCAACGGAAAAAATGAAAAAAATGGTGTATTCGGAGGTTCTATTCTTACAGGGAATGAAGTTAAATTAAGAGAGCCAAACCAACTAAGAACTCCAGTATTTGTTGAAGATGTTCCAAGAGCAATTTTATTTTTAGTAGGGGGGGAACAAAATGGAATCTTCCATCTTGCCGGAAAAGATAAAGTAAAGATGATGGACTTCTTGAAGAGTTTAGAAAAAATAGTAAGAAATGACTCCAAAATAGTAGAAGATATGGACAAAACTTCAGTTGCGCCAGTAAAAGCTCCATTTAATGCTACATTTGACACATCAAAAATGGAAAATCTAGGATTTAGATTTAGTTCTTTTGAAGAGGGACTAAAAGAATTGAGAAAACAATATAATTAATCTTTCTTTACTATCTTTAACTCAGGTAGTGGTGCAATTAATATTCCGCCTTTTTGGAAATATGCGTTCTCTTGATTCTTTATTTCATCAAAGAAATGCCATGTATTGACAATTAAGTAATCTGGATGTAGGTTTCTCATTTCTTCTGGAGGGTGAATTGAAATTAAGCTACCGACGGTCTTCTTTCCCCATTTATCTGCGTTTTTATCCGCTATTGAATCTATCATGTCTGGGCCTAAATCAAAATATTGTAGTATTACATTTCCTCTGGTTGATGCACCATAAATCCAGATTTTCTTGCCTTTTGCTTTTTCTTGTTTTAGGAAATTCACCAAATCAGATTTTATTTTATCTATTCTTGATGCGAATTCAAGATATGGTTTCATTGTATTAAGTTCCATTCTTTCTTCCATTTCAACTATATCTCTAAGCCTTTTTTCAGCTCCTTCAAATGGTTTGATTGTTGTGTTTCCCTTTAGTCGTATATAGGTTCTGATGCTTCCGCCGTTTATCGTGCTTTGTTCTACGTCGAAGATTTCCAAACCATGCTTTTCTAACAGATTTCTCAGCGCCATGAAGGAATAATATTCCCTGTGTTCATGACATATGTTGTCAAAAGCATTGTATTGAAGCATTGTTGCAAGATAGTTTTGTTGTATGACGAAAAGTCCGTCTTTGTCCAGTACGGAAATTATATCTCTTAAGAATTGATTTGGATCCTCTAGATCATAGAACATTGAAATTGCAGTTATAAGTTTAGCTTTTCTTTCTCCAAATTCTTTTTTGAAAGAAGATGCATTGAAGAAATCATTTATTATTTTAAATCCTTTTGACTTTGATTCTTCAGCAACATTCTTTGATGGTTCAAATCCGACAACGCTTCCTTTTGTGTAAAAACTTAATAAAGTTCCGTCATTAGCCCCAATATCTATAATTATATCATCATTTTTTACATCAACTAGTGTGGTAGACTTATCTACTATGTCTTTAAGGTCTGCTTTTATTGTCGTGCTTATTCCAGACTTGTACCAGTATTGTTCGTCCCACATGGACTCTGGAGGGGCGTTATGTCTTAATTGCAAAACCTTACAGTCTTTGCATATGATTAAATCAAGTGGGACTTTTGGAATCTTTTTATGGTCTTCTTCAGAATTTACAAAGTTTGTAATGTACTGATTTCCTAGAGAAATTATGGGTGCAAGATTAACTGAATCACAAGCCCTGCACTTAGTTATTGCATATTGTTCTGACATTAAATTAAACCCCCAATGCCTCTTTATAAATTTTATGAAGATTTTTGTTTCTTCTTTCAACAGAAAACTTCCCACTTTTTATTTCATTAACACAGTTTGATGCCATTTTCTTAAGCAATCTTGGTTTTTCTATTAATAATGATGTTTTTCCAACAAGATTTTTTATTACATCTGGTTTTTCAGTGAATTCAATTTCATCTCCAGTCCAGTCTTTGTAATGGGGATGGGTGGCGCTTCGATCGTTTTTAACTTTGTTAGCTCCAGGAAAAGGCTTCTTTGGTATTTCAACCACAAATCCTGTTTTTCCATCATCAATTAATTCTTCTTTTGAACCCCCTTTGACAGAGATTATGGGGATACCCCAAGACATTGCTTCAAGTATTGCAAATCCAAATGTATCGCTGTATCCTGGATAAACAAATATATCTGTGCTAGCATAAAGCTTGTTTAGTTCCTCTTTTGGCATTAACTCCAAAAATTTTATTTTTTTGTTATATTTGTATTTTTCTTTTATGGATTGAGAAATCTCGGAAACTACAATACACTCTATATTTTTGTGTTTGAAAGTTAATTTGTCAAATGCTCTTAAGACATCAAGCCCCCCCTTTTCAAAGAAAGACCTTCCAACAAACAACAATCTTATTTTTTTATCCTTGATTTTTTGGAATTTTGTTATTGGTATTGCTGGATAAACTACCTCTATTTTATCTTTCACTTCTGGAAATTTGTTTTCTAACTCTTTTCTTGCGTGTTCTGTCCATGCAATGATTTTCTTGCAGTTTTTCCTAAGCAGAAGTTTTCTTATTCTATTGGTTGAAGTTCTGTTTATGTTTCCACCTAAATAAAGTTGCCATAAAACTTCTATGTCCATAACCCAAGGAGAATTATTCTTGCTTAGGCAATGAGCGCAATGAATCAAATCATATTTTTCATTTGTTTTTGTTGTTCTTGCATTAATCAACGGCAGCTTAAGTCTTCTAATTGACTCTCTGATGAATCTTTTTAATAAATTTACTTTGTGAAGTCTGGTTTTATCGGTTATCACTCCTTTTTGATTTGATACATTCAAATATTGAACATCTTTTGGAGGATTTTCTATAAGATATTTGTAATAAGGAGAGTCAGGAAACCTCCAAGGATACTGTAAGAAAACCCTCATTTAAACACCTCTACGATTTTTCTGCTTAATCCAAATTCTCCATAAGGATTTTTAAAATTCTTGATTTTGATTTTATTGTTTTCTAAATCTTCAATTATCTTTTTGGTGTATTCATAGTCCAATTTTGTCAAAAAATTTATTCCCGTAGTTAATCCTTCTGGCCTTTCGGTTCTTTTTCTTAGGATTATGCACGGTTTTTTGAAAACCAAACTTTCTTCTTGTATGCTTCCTCCATCCACCACCAAATACTCGCAATTTGCAAGCAGAAATATGAATTGCGTATAGTCTACAAAAGGGATTATCTTAATGTTTTTTTTGTATTTTAGTTGTGGCATTAATCCGTATTCTTCGAGATAATGTCTGGTATTGTCATGCAGCGGCCATATGGCATTGATTTTTATTTCCCTTAATATTCTAACAATCTGTCTTAGTCTTTTTGGATCCTTAAGATTTTCATGTCTGTGTATGTTTATGAGTGCATATCTCTGTTTTTCTCTTTTATATCTCTTTTTTGCCTTTTCATATGCTATTTGTGCGGAATCAACAATTGTGTTGCCAACTTTTATTATTTTCCCCTTTTTACCTTCTTTTTTCAGGTTTTTTTCAGTCAAATCTGAAACCGCCAGAAGAACGTCTGAAAATCTGTCCACAACTCTTCTTATGAATTCTTCCGGTATTGGTTCGGAAATGGAACCGCTTCTTAATCCCGCTTCCAAATGCACAGTTTTCCATTTTTTTAATGGATTCAAAACCCAAGCTGTAGCACCAATAGTCATGGCAGTATTCATCGTATCTCCATGAAAGAACACATATTTTGGTTGAAGTTTCTTTATTATTGATCTTATTGTGAGCATTGTTTTAATATTCCATAAAAAAGTGGTTAACTTTATCTTGGACCAGAATTTGGTTGTTTGTTTGGGTGCTTCACTGAGGACAAAATCCGGCTTTTTCAATCCGAAAGTTTCACATATATTCTTTAAGCTATGCTGTCCCGTATGAATGAACCAATAGTCTTTTTTCTGTTTCTGAAGTTCAAGCATTATGGGCATGCATTTGATTAATTCCGCGTTGGTGCCTATTACTATGGCAATTCCCGAATGAGATTCCATAATTTATCTTGAGAAATAGTTGTTTTAAAGATTATGAAATTCAAATACTGAATGTCAGATTATCTAGTTCGGCATATCCCCCGCTTTTCTTTAGGAATTCCTCGTGTGTTATGATATTGGAAGGATAGTCTGTTTTCCATATTTTTATCGGTCCTTGGAACCCGTTAAAGTATGCAAATTCCCCAAGTCCGGCTCCTTGAGCATTTAGGCTTGCCATAATCTCATTTTGTTCTGAATGGGCAAGAGCAACTGTTGGATACCTATTGTTTACGTCGTTGAATAAATATAACTGGGCAAAAAGGCTGTTTGAAACTTTGGGAGACATATAAATCGCCGTTCCTGCGAAGTCCACGCTAATCTGATTCCCCTGGCTTGTTACAACCGGGATTATCATTACTGTGGTATTGATTCCTGTTTTGAAGTCCATTAGGTTTCCTTTATAGTAAATGTATCTTATTGGAATGTTGTATTGCCTTTCATTGTAAAAGTAAGCACCAACTGGCTGAGAAAAGGTTGTTGCGCTTCCATTGCCTTCCGAATTTAAGATTATTCCTCCAATGACTGCCTTTCCTGCAGGTAAAAATATTCTGTTGGTTCCATCCCCCATTATGATATCTTCATCCACAGAAATTCCGCCCCTGTACAGCCTTCCGCTTCCGTTTTCCCCAAATTGTGTTTGAGAAGGATCCATTACCATCACGGCAATTGATCCAAACCTGTCTCCTCCGCTTTCATCACTTCCTATTCTGCTGTATGCGGGATATTTTCCCAAATCTGTAGAGTCAATTAATAAATAAGAAACATTGTACGTTTTCATTATGCTTAATGCGCTTGCCGGGTTTTGGGCCGTCAGAAGATACCTTCCGGTAAGGTGATCCCAGTATCCTATTTGGTGTCCTCCGTCTGTTACCGTCGGCCGTTTTCCAATTGATTGCACCCAATAACCATAATCCCACCAATGAACAAAAATTGAATCTTCTTGAGTGTTGTCTCTAACCCAATCCATTGCCTTTTGCCATTGAATTGTATACATTGAAGGAACAGTTACCTTTACCCCATATGACGTTTGTTTCTCGAAGTTCACAAAGCTCAGTGCCAAAAATACTGCAGAAATCAAAACCAGAATTATTAATGCCATTTTCCAGAATTCATCTTTCGAAGTATTCCAGTAAGAAAATAATCCGATGACTAAAAACGCTACAGGGATTGTGAAAACAGGGGATGAAATAAATAAAAGTCTTATAGCTCCTTTAGAGGCCAATACCATAAGCAAAACCAATGCCAAAAGCAAAACATAATTGTAGTTTATGCTGTGAGATTCGCTTATATTTTCCCTTGAATTTCTAATGTAAATGTAAATTACAGATCCAAGAAAGACCAGCATTGTTCCGAAGTAAAGTGCTTGGCTTATGAAATTTGTTCCATTCAGAACGCTGTTTGGGGAATATCTTGAGAAGAAGAACCCTATAGAGAAAATAAAGAATGTAGAGCAAAGTAAAATTCTATCGTTTTTCTTTAAATCTTTTACTATTTCATAAAATATCAAAAAGGTTCCAAAGAACAGCATCCAGAAAAATCCCCTACCAAGCATGTTTATTATTTCCGCCATGTACGGCTGGATGTTTTCAGCTACAGTCAACTGGGTTCTTATTTCACCATAAGGATGCAGCAAACGTTCAATTATATTTCCGAAAATATTTATTGTAAAATCTGGTTTAATCAATAAAAGTACTAAAAATCCACCCACGCTTACTGATAAAATTGTTGCTACCTCGTTTTTTATCCAGTCTTTTTTTGTTATTTGCCTAAATTTCTTTCCCAAAAATTCTCCTGCAAACAGGTTGGTCACTATAATGACAAAAACAAATAACGCCGGAGTTGAGGTGGTTATGTCAAATATTGCAAGAGATATGCTTGTATAAGATGCAAGTGCAATTTCAGATATCAAGAACCATATGGAGTAAATTATTGTTTCTTCTTTTTTTATATAAAAAAAAAAAAACATGAACAATGTTGCAAT
>CAZIET010000024.1:0-10249 GCA_964538405.1 Candidatus Woesearchaeota archaeon | reverse complement strand
TTCAAATAAGTGTAGTATTAGAAAATACCACTTACCATTAAAAACAGAAAAATAATTATACTAGGATACCTTTAGTAAGGATGTATTCTTATGGACGAAAGAGCTATTGACCTGTTGAAAGAAATAGGATTGGGAAAGATAGAAGTTGATGTCTATCTTGATTTGTTAAAAGCAAGAGCATCCACAGCTACAGAAATAGCCAAAAGAATCAAATATCACAGACCAAACGTTTACGATGCAATAAGAAGGCTGGAACAGAAGGGATTTGTAAATGAGCGATTGGAGGGAGAAAGGCGTGTTTTTGAGGCAAATCCCCCTAGTGTTATCTTCTCTTATTTACAACAAAAGAAATCAGAAATCCAGGATGTTCTTCCTTATTTGGAATCAATGACAAGCAAAAAAACGGAGACTGAAACGGTTTCCGTATCTTATGGGGTGACAAAAGTCCGGGAATCATTATATGACATTTACAAAACAGAGCATGAAGTTATAATTTGGGGTTCTCCAAAGAAAGTTGAAGATATTCTGGGAAAGGCGTTCATTGATGAGATAACAAAAGAAAGAATAAAAAAGAAAATCCCGGCAAAAATCCTTTACAGTGGAAAAATACAAAATATTAAGAGTGATCTGAATCATGGGCTAGTTCAAAACGCAAAAGGAAACTTGAAGCCACTGTTAAAGGAAATAAGATACATTGATGAAGACACAAACAGCGCAACAATAATAATCTCGGGAGACAAAGTCCTCATTTTGGTTTATTTGGAAAGGGTGATGATCATTGAAATGAAGGGTGAAGTAATTTCCAACTGGTTCAGAAGTCAATTCAATTTTGTCTGGGAAAAGGCAAAAAATCCCGAGAGCATAAGAAATGGCAAGAAAAAAATTTATGAAATTATCCCAAGCGTTGTAAAAAAAGAACTTCTTTCAGCCAAAGGTAGAAAAAAGTAAATTTTTCTTAATATAATTTTTGTAGTAACAAAACATACACCCAAAATTTTGTTGGGAGTAATAAAACATACAGCTTTGGTTTATAATAAACTAGGAACTAACTTCTGTTATGACAAAAATTGGTATTTGTTTAGAATTTGAACAAATCATTGCTGGTTCATCTCCTATTTTATATTTTGAAAATCAAATCAGTCAAATATCATATTAGGTTAGCGGACCCGGGTCACGAAAACCAAACAAAATGGAAAACCAAAAAACAAAACAAGTCGCCATCATAGGAATGGGGTATGTGGGCTTCCCATTGGCATGCGCCATTGCAAGAAGCAACAAGTATGAAGTGTGGGGGATTGACATTGATGAGCGTAGAATCAACAAAATCAACAACAGGATATGTCCTGTGGAGGATGAAATGGCGGAAAAAGACATAATGGAAGTAAATATAAACGCAACAACTGAATTCGGTGTTTTAAATGATTCTGACTATGTGATTATATGTGTGCCAACTCCTGTTGATGATAATAAAAAACCGGATTTGACTCCTGTGATAAAAGCAAGCGAACAAATTGCGAAATACCTTCACAAGGGTCAGATGATTGTGCTTGAATCGACAGTGAATCCTGGTGTGTGTGAAGAAGTTATGCTCCCAATACTTGAGCAAACAGGATTGAAGGGAGGAATAGATTTTGAGCTTGCGCACTGTCCTGAAAGAATATGGCCTGTAACTGAATGGAATGTGTATAATATTTCAAGAAATATTGGAGCAATGACAAAAGAAGGTACAAAAAAGGCTGCAGATTTCTACAGAAGTTTCTTAAATGTAGAAATAAATGAAGTTTCATCTATAAAGGCTGCAGAAGCAACCAAGATTGTTGAAAACACTTTCAGGGATATTAATATAGCATATGTGAATGAGCTTGCACAATTATTTGACAGAATGGGAATTGACATAGTGGAAGTGATTAAGGCCTCTTCAAACAAACCTTTCGCATTCATGCCCCATTTTCCAGGATGTGGAGTAGGAGGACATTGCATTCCTGTAGATCCATATTATCTCATTCAGAAAGCAGAGGAACTTGGATTCAATACCCAACTGATGAAGACTGCAAGGCAGATAAATAATCACATGCCAAGTTACACAATTGAAAAATTGGAAAAAGGTTTGCAGAAATTCGGAATTCAACTAAAAGATGCCAAAATAGGACTTCTTGGATTGTCGTACAGGGCAAATATGGGAGATATGAGGGAAAGCCCTTCGCTGGAAATAAAAAAAGAATTGCTTGAAAAAGGATCTAAGGTAATGGCCCATGATCCTCATTGCAATGGACATTCTGATTCAACATTAAAACACATTTTGGAAAACTGTGACGGAATAATCATTGCAACAAACCACAAAGAGTTCATGAACATAGAAGATTGGGGTGGTAAGGTCAAAGTAATTATAGACGGAAGGAATTGTTTGGAAAACAACGGCCAAATCAAAGAAAAAAACATTTACTATGCTGGAATCGGCAGGGGGTACTGATGGTTTCCAAATTGACAAAGTTTGTTGTGGTATTCTTCATATTAACCTCTCTGGCAATAATTGTTTACAGCAAATATTTTTTCAACAATGTAAACAACATTTTCCTGTTTAGCTATGGGCTGATTGTAACTTCGGTTATATTTTTCACATTCCTAATTTCCTATGTGAAATATAAGGATCCAGCCAAGAAAATCGATAATAAAGTTCATAATTTAAAGAAACCGTTTGTTTCTTGTGTTGTTGCTGCATATAATGAGCCATTGATAATAAAAAGGTGCGTAAATTCTTTGCTAAATTCTACCTACAAAAATAAGGAAATAATTGTAGTAAATGATGCAAGTACAGATTCCACAAAAGAGGCACTTGATGAGTTTAAGGGCATTGAAGGAGTAAGAATAATCCATCTTAAAAAAAATATTGGGAAAAAAGGGGCCATAACTGAAGGACTTAAGATTGCCAAAGGAAATATTTTTGTTTTTACAGACAGTGATTGTGTTGTGGCTCCAGACGCAATAGACACAATGATTAAGATTTTCCTAAATGATCCAAAAGTGGGAGGGGCTTGCGGGCATGGAAGAGCCTTGAATGCAAATGAAAATTTCCTTACAAAAATCCAAGACACCTGGTATGAAACACAATATTCGGTTGAAAAGGCTCTTGAAAGCAGCTATAGCTCTGTAAGTTGTTTATCCGGACCTTTGGCAGTGTTCAGAAAAGAGGCAATTTGGAACTTCATCCCTGCATGGGTTAATGACAAGTTCCTGGGTAATGAATTCAGATTCGCGACGGACAGGCAATTAACAGGATATGTTTTGGGAAGCACAATAATTGGAAAAAAATTGAAGAAAAAGTACGCAGGCTCATCATTTATGAAACCAAATTACCCTGAAAGATACTGGAAAGTCGTTTACTCCAAATCAGCAAAAGTATGGACTGTGGTTCCCAACACATTCAAAAAACTTTTAAGACAGCACGTCAGATGGAAAAAGAGTTTCATAAGAAATCTGTTTTTCACAGGATCATTTTACTGGAGAAAACCAACAATTCCCGCAGCGAAATATTATTTAGGAGCATTATTTACAGTGATAGGACCATTTATAGCGTTGAGACAATTGATTTACCTTCCAATGAGTGGGGATCCAATTGCTCCATTCTTGTATTTGGGGGGAATTTTGTTCATTGGTTCATTGTATGGATTGGCCTACAAAATCGAAAGTCCAAGATCACAGGCATGGATTTACAGGCCATTCATGAGTGTTCTGTCCACATTATGTCTGTCATGGCTGATTTTCTATTCAGCAATCACAATAAAGAAAAACATTTGGCACAGGGGAGGGTAAATGGGAATAGGAAAATTTTTTGGAAGAGTGACTGAAGTTGTTGGAATTTTTTTATTGGTATTTCTATTTATTATCATAATAGTAAGCCATAATTCAACAGTCAACAGTTTAGCAACAGAAGCAACAAACAAAAATCTAGATAAATATCCTCAAATAAATGAAAATTATCCATTTCTTGTAAAATATCTCAATAATATTTTGGGATTCCAAAATTATGCAAGTATGTATACTTACATTGACAAGGCTGCATTAAAAGATGAATTTTCAAGATTAAACATTACTACAAGTGATTCAGGGCCTGCAAAAAGCATTGCCGTATTAAATTATCATGGAACAGTCAAAAGCAATCCAGATCAGTATAGTATTTCAGTTGAAACTTTCAAAAACCACATGTTTGAATTGAAAAGACAGGGATATGAGACAGTTACAGTGGAAGAATTTTATCAGTTTGTGAGGGGAGAAAAAGATTTGCCAGAGAAGTCATTCCTTCTTACATTTGATGATGGCATAAAAGAAACTTACTATAATGTAGACCCAATATTGGAAGTTCTTGGTTATGAAGCAACAATGTTTGTAATATCAGGATATTCACTGGAAGGAGCCAGCAAAAAATATTACATGAACAAATATGAATTGACAAAAATGGCTGAAAGCGGTCGCTGGAGTATTCAGGCGCACAGTTACAAAGGACATGGAAAGATTGTAATCGATGAAAATGAAAATATGGGTTCCTTCTACGCAAATAAGATGTGGATAGAAGAAGAGAAAAGATTGGAAACTGACAAGGAATATATTGAAAGGGTTTCATTTGATATAGCAAAGGCAAAAGAACAGCTTGAAGAGAATTTCAACAAACCTGTAATTGGATTTGCGCTTCCATTCGGAGATTATGGACAATGGGATAGCAATTACGACAAGGCCTCAAAGATAATGGTTGAAGAGTCAAGGAAGCATTACAATATGGTGTTTTATCAGTTCAAACCGGCAATAAACAAGGATTTCAGGGCAAACTACAACAATGTTCCAGGAGAAAACTTTTACATGATAATGAGAATTCCAGCTGATTCGGTAGGATCT
The DNA here is from genome assembly GCA_964538405.1 of Candidatus Woesearchaeota archaeon. Lineage (GTDB taxonomy): Archaea > Nanobdellota > Nanobdellia > Pacearchaeales > GW2011-AR1 > JAGVWT01. Next base: position 5,362 of record CAZIET010000024.1, on the reverse strand, counting down.
CCTCAAGCCTTGATTGAAGAAATGAAAGCTTCAAAAAACATTCCTCTTCCATACTCTGAGAATTTTGAAAACAAGAAAAGATGGGTAACTTTATGGGGAAGCACTAATACTACAGAAAAAAATGTGGTTATGACAAACAATGGACTGAATGGAGCAATGGCATATCTTGACGGTTCTTACTTGTGGGAAGATTACATGTACAGGGTAAGAGTGGATGAAGTAGGCGCACAAAAGATAACTTTGATAGCAAGGTTCCAGAATTCACATAACTATGCGGCATGCAAGTTCAACAATGGAAGGGTTTCCATAATCAATTCGAGGGAGGGAGAACAAAAAGTTTTGGCTGAAAATAAGGTGGACAGCAGCCCAACAACCGATCTTCAGAATTCATATCTTGGAATGTCCGTCAAAGGAGATACTGTTTCATGTTATTTGAATGATGGTGAAGTGTTAAGCTATAGAGTTCCATATCTCCCTAGCCATGGAGGAGTAGGGTTAAGATTGGAAGAAGTTTACTCTCATAGTTTGACTAAATTCGGAAGTATATCTGTAGTTAATCACTGAATTTTTGATAAGTCACTAAAGAGATTTCTTCTTCAAAAATACAAAAGTAGTGAAGTTATCTTTTTCATTTCCAATATCATCATCAACAATTTTTAAACCATATAGTTTCATTCCAATTTCACTTCCAATAGCTGCAGTGTAAATTTCATTTTGTTGTATAACATTTTGCATGGCGGCCGCAGTACTTTCAACTTCAACTAAACGTGCGTTAGCATAATGCTCGTTTAAATATTTACTACATTCTCGCAAAGCAGTATCTTTAGACTTTATTTCTATTATATTATTCTTATCTCCGTTAGGATGAATACCTAATGCTAACTTAATTTGTAATTCAACAGAATCAATTCTAACAAAATTATATCTTCTAAGACCTTTAGCCGTTTCAGCATAATCTCCCACTACGCTGTTTCTTAGAGGTACAACGGCATAGTCAATTTCGCCTTGATTTAAAGACCCTAAAACATTGTCTATAGATCTTAAGGGTAATCTTTCAACATCAGATAAGCCTAATTTATCCAAAAGTCTCTCGGTCGCCTGTTGAGTATATGTCCCTTCTGGCCCCAAATATCCAATTCTCATAAAATTATTGCGATTAAACCAAGTATATAAAATTATTACTTAATCTTTGATAAATCTCCATTAAGAATTATTGGGCTTAATCCGGTTATTTCATCTTTTAACATATTATCAGGAATAGGATTTATAAGAAAAATCTTTTTGCCCAACTCCCAAGCCTTAAACATTTCCAAAAATGTTGCACCACCAATATAATTAGATTGATTATTTTTATCAAAATTTAATACCAAGACAGCATCGTTTTTGCTTACTTTATTTCCTTGTTCACGAAGCATTTGAGCTTTCCACTTAGTATAATACTCGTAATCTTTTTCTTTTAGTGAATTTTCTGTAGAAGGTGCTTCATAATTATTTGGCAAGGTTATTTCATGCCCTGAATTTTCCAACATCTCCTTAATTCTAGGAACATTACTATACAGATATCTGCTACAAACAATAAAAATTTTCATTTTACAATACTTCCTTCTTCAATATCTTTTTCTGGAGAAAGGAAAACTATCTTTTTGTCATCGCTTGCGGCAAGAAGCATTCCTTGACTTTCTATTCCTTTTAGCATTCTTGGAGTAAGGTTTGCAATAACAATTATTTTTTTTTTCAATAAATCTTTTTTTGTATAATGAGCTTTAATTCCTGCACAGATTGTTCTTTCACCTAGTTCTCCTAAACTTACAGTTAATTTGTATAATTTATCTGCTCCTTCAATGTCTTCTACTTTCATTATTTTACCAACTCGCAAATCAAGTTTCTCAAAATCAGAATAGTTTATTGTTTGTTTCATTTTTTGTAAATCTTACTTGGAACCTTTTGTCTTCCCTCAGTTTCTTCATCAAAGTATCTTGTATCAAATATCCAAATTTCATCTGGAATTATCTTAACAAAATGATACTTTACATCCTTTCCAAAATGATCATTTATTTTTTTTCTATAGTCAATTTTAGGTTGACTTCGCCCATAATAGAATTTAGTTGCTTTTTCTATATCCGACTTAGATTGAATTATTGAGGCTTTTCCAGAAAACTGGATTCCTGCAACATCATCTTCAGTTAGCTTTTTAGTACTAAATATAGCCCCAGACACTCTAGAATTTTTAGAAATATTTTGTATGTGTTTAGTCTTTAGTAAAGATAAAAAATATAAGTTAAAGGAATCATCATAAGCAAAGTAAACTGGATTTGTCCAAGTCTCGCTCTTATTAGAAGTAGTAATTGCCATAAAATCAGTCATGTCCATTATTTCTTTAACATGTCTCTTCCAGTCAATTTTTTTCTTGTTCATTTTAAATTGTAGCTCCGCCGTCAACAGGAATATTAACTCCAGTAATAAATTCATTTTCAGCTAAAAAAACTGTCGCATGGGCAATTTCTTCTGGATCTCCAACTCTTTTCAAAGGATATTTTGATCCTACTTCTTGAAGATCTTTTTCGGATTCCTCACCAGTTCCCCATATTGGGGTTCTGATAGCACCAGGAGAAATGCAATTTACTCTTATTTTTCTTTCTGCCAATTCAAGTGCAAGAGCTTTTGTCAGATTTATTATGGCTGCTTTTGTCGCCCCATATACGCTTACTCCTGCCCTTGGACTCATCCCATGAATAGAACTAATGTTTATGATGGACCCGCCATTATTTATTTTAGGGATTGAATATTTTGAACACCAAAAATAACCCTTAAAATTAACATCTAAAACTTTGTTTAAATCTTCAGTATTTGTGTTCTCAACTTTTCCTCCAATAAATATTCCAGCATTGTTGATAAGAATATCTAATTGTTTTATCTTTTGGAAAGCACTTTTTATTTCATTTTCCTTAGATACATCGACTTTGTAAAACTCGCATTTATAATCTGGTTTGTTTATTCCAAGAACAATTACTTTTGCTCCGTTTTTTATGAATGCCCCAGCTATAGACTTACCTATTCCTGAACTTCCTCCTGTTATAACTGCAACTTTTCCTTTAAGCTTCATTTTATCTTAACAAATAAGGGTTCATTTTTCTTTATTTTCTTTTCTGAAAATTGTTTTTTAATTTTTTCTGTGCTTTCGGGAATAAATGGATATAACAAATTAGCAATTTCTTTTATTGACTCAACCAACTCATAAAGAACTTTTGTGTCTTTTGTTTCCCATGGTTTCTTGTTCTGAACATATTCGTTGCATACATCAATAAATGCAAAAATTTCATTCAAAGCCTTGTCAAACTCAAAATTAGACATGAATTTCTCAATTTGTTTTGTTTTGGATTTTTTTAATAATTTGTTAGGGGCTTTGCTAGTTCCATGCCTTTCAGCCAATGCACTTACTCTTGAAACCAAATTCCCAAGTTTGTCAGCAAGTTCATTGTTATGTCTTTCGATCAATGCTTTTTCAGAGAAGTCTCCATCATCTCCAAAAGGAGTTGATCTTAGTAAAAAGTATCTTGCCGAATCTACACCAGCAATCAAAATTAACTTGTCTATTCCAACAACATTTCCCGTAGTTTTGGACATTTTTTCTCCATTAACTGTCCACCACCCATGTGCAAAAACAGTTTGCGGTAATTTAAGATTAAGGGACTTTAACATAGCCGGCCAAAGAACGGCATGGAAAAACAATATCTCCTTTCCTATGAAATGAACATTTGCTGGCCAGAATTTTTTAAACTGCCTCTTATTTTCCAGATAACCTATTCCCGACAAATAATTTGGAAGAGCATCAAACCAAACCCAACTTATATGGCTTTTGTCAAAAGGCAATGGAATTCCCCAATCAAAATTTGTTCTCGAAATAGAAATATCATTCAAACCTTCTTTTACCCTATTTATAACTTCATTCCTTCTGCTTTTAGGCAAAATGAAATCTTTATTTTTTTCATAAAAACTAAGCAAGAAACTTTGATATTTGGATAATTTGAAAAAATAACTTTTTTCTTTTAGTTTTTCTATTTTTATTTTATGAATTGGACAGCAGCCACCAATCAAATCTTTTTCAGTGTAATAGGCTTCACAAGCAGTACAGTAAAACCCCTCATATTCTCCTAAATAAATATCTCCTTTGTTGTAAACCTTCTGCAAAATCTCCTGAACGGTTTTTTCATGATCTTTATCAGTAGTTCTAATGAATCTATCATATTCTATATTCAGTTTTTTCCATGATTCTTTAAAAGTTGGAACGAGTTCATCAGTAAATTTTTTAGGGGTTTTTCCAGCCTTTTGAGCGGTTTGAGCGATTTTTTTTCCGTGATCATCCGTTCCAGTAAGAAAAAAGACATCATATCCTTTTAATTTATACCACCTAGCTAATACATCTGCCGCTATGGTTGTATAGGCATGTCCTAAATGCGCGAGGTCATTTGGATAAAATATAGGGGTAGTTACGTAAAACTTTTTTATCATTCTAATTTTACATAAAATATCTATAAAAAGTTACCTAAAAATAACAAATTTATCACAAAAAACTATTTAAATAAAAAATACTTGTTCTTCTGAATGTTCAAAAGGAAGGAATGCAAAAATTGCGGTGAAAGTATAGAAAAAAAATACAGATTCTGCCCTTATTGCGGGGAATTGTCCAGCCGCAGGGCTATCAGAAACGAGGGAATGCTGGGAGAGGATGACGAACTTATAGAAGAAATGAGCGGATTTTCCAACTCAATATTCGGAAATATGGGGACAAAAATGATGAACAAAATGTTTGAAAGCGCGATGAAAATGATTGAAAAGGAGATGGAAAAGGAAATGAAAAGATCAGAACAGGAAAAAGTTCCAAAGGCAGAATATCAGTTGTTCATAAACGGGAAGAGAGTTCAGCCAAAAAAGATAGTCCACGCAAAAACAAAGAAGGCTGAAATAGAACTGCCAAGCAATTATCTGAAGAATTTTGCTGCATTGCCAAAGAAAGAGCCAAAAACAAACATCAGAAGATTCTCGGACAAAGTTGTTTATGAAATTACTATTCCAGGAGTAAAAGAAGTTAATGACTTGGCAGTCATCAAACTTGAAAACAGCCTGGAATTAAAGGCGGTAACAAAAGGAAAAGCCTACCACAAAATAATCCCAATAAACCTGCCTGTTGTGAATTATGAGTTCTCGGAAGGAAAACTTGTTCTTGAAATGGACCTGAAAGAATGAAAATCAACCTAAAATACTACTTGAAGGTTTTTGTTCTAGTTTTAGCAATAATCATTGTTTTTACAGTTATTGATTACATAGTTCATTCCTTGCACGAAAGTCTTGCAGTTCCCGGATA
>CAZIET010000023.1:0-10408 GCA_964538405.1 Candidatus Woesearchaeota archaeon | reverse complement strand
ACTGGAAATAGAAAATTCAGTAATATGAAACACAAGAAAGATTTCCCAATATTTGAAAGCCAAAAAGGACTTGTATACTTAGACAGCGCTTCAACTTCTCAAAAACCAAAGCAGGTAATAAAATCAATTGTTGATTCTTACGAAACTACTAATGCAAATATCCATCGTGGAATTTATGATCTAAGCCAAAAAGCAACAAAGAAATATGAAGACTCAAAGAAAATAATTGCAAAATTCATAAAAGCCTCAGAAAAAGAAATCATTTTTACAAGAAGTACAACAGAATCAATAAATTTCTTGGCTTACACCTTACCTTCAATTCTATCAAAAGAAAAAGATGAAATTGTTCTAACAGAAATGGAACATCATTCAAACATTGTTCCTTGGCAGCAATTAGCAAAAAGAAACAACATGAGACTAAAATTCATAAGAGTAAAGGATGATTTCACATTGGATTTGGAAGATGCAAAAAGAAAAATAAATGAAAAAACAGCAATAGTATCATTAATGCATGTTTCAAACACTTTCGGAACAATAAATCCTGTAAAATGGATATTCAATCTTGCAAAGAAACATAATTCAATAACAGTTCTTGATGCCGCTCAATCTGTAGCACACATGAAGATAGATGTAAGAGATCTTAACTGTGACTTCTTGACTTTCTCTGGACACAAAATCTATGCTCCTATGGGAATTGGTGTTCTGTATGGAAGAAGAGATCTTTTGGAAAGATTAAGTCCTTTCAATTTTGGAGGAGACATGATAAAATCAGTAACTCTAGAGAAATCAGAATGGAATACAATTCCAGAGAGGTTTGAGGCCGGAACTCAGAATATAGAAGGAGCAATCGCTCTTGGCGAAGCAATAAGATATTTAGAAAAAATAGGAATAACAAAGATAGGAAAATGGGAGAAAGATCTTATTGATTATGCAGCAAAGGAATTGATAAAAGTTAAGGGAATCAAGATTTACCTTCCAAGAAATCATACGGGAATTTTATCCTTTAATGTAGAAGGTTTGCATTCGCATGATGTCGCTTCAATGCTTGATGATTACAATATCTGCATAAGAGCAGGACACCACTGCAATATGCCATTGATGAAAAGGTTTGGAATTACTGGAACAGCAAGAGCAAGCTTTGCACTTTACAATACAAAAGAAGATGCTGATAAATTGATTTTAGCAATTAATGAGGTAACCAGAAAACTCAATAATTCGTCCAAGCGTGACCAAATTAAAGAAATAGTGAGGAAAGTGAAATGAAACACAACGACTTGAACATTGGGATGTATAAGGAAGATATCATGGAATTGTACAAGAATCCTGAAAACTTCGGAGAAATAGAAAATGCTACTCACAAGCATACAGAATATAATTCTTTTTGTGGAGATGAAGTAACGATTACATTATTAGTTGAAAAAGATAAAGTCAAGGATGCAAAATTCTCTGGTAGTGGTTGTGTAATAAGCACAGTATCATCTACTTTGTTAACAAGTAAATTGAGGGGAATGAAGATTAGTGAAGTAAAGAGACTTACCAAGAACGACATGCTGAAACTTTTTAAAGTAAAGATAAATCCAGCAAGGATAAAATGTGTTCTCTTACCATTAGAAGCAGTCAGGGGCACTTTAAAATGATAAAGATAAAAGACTTGCATGTTGAAACAGATAATAAAGAAATTCTCAAAGGAATAAATTTAGAATTAGACAAAGGAAAAGTCTACGCTTTGATCGGCCCGAATGGAAGCGGAAAATCTACTTTGGCGAATACAATCATGGGAAATCCAAAATATAAGATAACTAAAGGGAAAATTATTTTCAACAATAAGGACATAACTTCAATGTCCGTAAGCGAAAGAGCGAAACTGGGAATTTTTATGTCGTTTCAGAATCCAATTGAGATTAATGGAGTTCCTACATCTGCTTTTCTAAGGCAGGCACACAATTCTACAACAGAAAAGAAAGCTTCATTGCTGGAATTCAAGAAAATGGTTGAGAAAGAATCAAAATCACTGAATATGAAAGAAGAGTTTCTAAGCAGATATGTAAATGAGGGTTTTTCAGGTGGGGAAAAAAGGCTTTCGGAGGTGTTACAAATGTTAGTATTGAGCCCTAAATTTGTAATTTTCGATGAAGTGGATTCGGGATTGGACGTAGAATCTTTGAAAAGAGTTTCAAATAAAATAAATTCTTTTATGAATGAAGAAAAAACTATTTTAATAATAACACACCATGCAAAGATTTTGGATTATGTAAAATTAGATAAGATTTTCTTGATTGTTGATGGCAAAATAATAAAAGAAGGAGACAAGAAACTAATTAAAGAAATAGAAAACAAGGGGTATAAATGATAAAAATCTTCAGTTCTAAGGTATTAGACAAGAAAATGCTGAACAATTCGGTTGTCAATCTGAAATATTCTCTGCCCGATGATTTCAGCTTCAAGCCAGGACAGTATTTATCGATAACGAGGGTTGTGGATGGAAAAAAGTTGCGAACGCCTTATTCGATAGCAACAACTCCGGGAAAAGGCTTTGGTGAGTTCTGCACAAGGGTGATTAAAGTGGGAAAGACTTCCGAGTATTTGAGTACTTTGGACAAAGGGGATGAAATAGAATTATTCGGGCCATTGGGTAAATTTACTGTTGCTGATTCTTCAAAACAAAAAGACACGGTTTTCATTTCATCAGGAACTGGGATAAGCGCGTTTGTAAGCATGATTCCTAATCTTTTGCAAAATGGATTCAAGAAAAAAATAATTCTGATTAAGGGATTTAGGAATGAAGAAGAAATATTGTATGATGAATTGTTTGTTAAGTTGCAGGAAGATTACAGGAATTTTAAATTCTACAATGTTCTAAGTCAGCCAAAAGAAAAGTATTTTGATCATAAGGGATACGTCCAGGATTTTCTGGAAAGATTCGTTCCCAATTTGTTCAAGGGACATTTTTATCTTTGCGGACTTACGGAAATGATTGATCAAACAACTAATAAGTTAAAAGGACAAGGCGTGACTGAAGACAGGATTTTCTTTGAGAAGTATGATTAAATAAAAAAAGATTTATAAACTATAGTGCCTATAGCTTCTATAGAATGGACATAACAACAATACAATTAAGCAGGGAAACTAAAGAAAAAATCTCTACCTTTGGTAAAAAAGGGGAAAGTTATGATGAAATTCTTAGAAGAATCTATGATCTTGCTGTTAAAGAGCATTTAAGGGAATTTTTAATGTCAGACGAAGGATTTATTCCAATCGAAGATGCCATAAAAGAAGTGAATAAAAGATGGCCAAGGTAGAGATTTCTGAAAAATTAAAAGATGAAATCATAAAAAAATTTAAGGAAGATTCTAAGGTTATATTTAAATAGATGTACTCTTTGGAAGAAAATCCGAAAAAAGGTAATTCTGTTGGCCATATAGGAGGAATTGTTATTAAGGAATTAAGATACGATAAATTCAGATTTTATTTTATAACTGATGGGCATAAATTAAAATTTCTTCAAGCATCAGATCTTAAAGATTTGCTAATAAAGTTTGTAAGGATGTCTGATAAAAAGGATCAACAAAAGGTCATTGACGAAATTAAAAATATCTTAAGAAAAATTGGTAGTGAAGGATTTTAGACTTTTTCCAACTTAATCAATCCAAGAATTATCAACAATCCAAATATTGTCATTCCCATTACTGGAAATGTTATGTAATTGTAAGCCAAAACTTCTCTTACCGCACAATCAACTCCACCATTAGCACCGCAGAAACTTGTCCCAGACATTTGTGTAAAGAAGTGGAAAACAGCAATAGCCATTCCAACTATGCTTAATCCAAGAGAATATTTTACCATGCTTCTGTCCTTGTACCATAATGCAATTCCGAAAAGAACTACTTGTGAATAAATGAAAATCCTTTGATACCAGCAAAGAACACAAACTTCAAACAACAAAACTTCAGAATAATACAGGCTTCCTAGTGTTGCCGCCAAAACAATCAGGGATCCTAGAATGAAATAATAATTTCTTACAAATGAAAATGAATCTTCAATCATTGAACTTTGCTTTTTCATGACTTTTCTGTAAAATAATGCAACTAGGAACAAAATAATTAATGCATCAACAACTAAAACCCCATTCTCTGAAACACCCCGAATTAATTCGCTTATCATTTTACTTTTAGAAGCAGAATGGAAAACTACTATAAAAAGACTTTTGTGAAACTGGTTTCATGATATCAAAAGTTAAAGAGTTACCGTAACAAATTCATTTATCATATTAAAAAATAAAAATCACTGCAAAGCTGCTTCTATTGCCTGCTGGAATGCATCAAAAGGATATGCCCCCCTCAAAGCCAAGCCTTCACTGTCTCCACCTTTTACGATGGCAAATCCAGGAGTTCCTTGGAATCCAGAGGTTGTCGCGTCCGCTAAATCTTTTTGTACTTCATTTCTGTATTTCCCAGAATCAAGGCAGCTATCGATGTTGTATCCTATTTCTTTTGCCCATGATTTTATGTCATCACCGGTATAGCTTACTGTGGTTGTCACAGGCCCTTGCGCGCTTCCGCTGTCAAGTATGTTCTGCTCTGAGAATATTTTGTCATGCATTTTGAAATATGCTTCATCTCCGCCTTTTTCATGGACACATTCAGCTGCTTCCGCAGATGGCTGTGCCATAGGGTGAATGCTACTCAGTGGAAAGTCTCTGTAAACCAATTTGACTTTTCCAGTGTCAATGTATTCTGATTTTATCTGAGGATATGTTTCTGTCCAAAATTTCCTGCAGAATGGACATTGGTAGTCGCTGAATTCAACAATTGTAACTGGCGCATCCTTATTGCCAAGTACGGCATCATCATCAAGGCTTGCTCTGACAACAGGACTTTCTGTATCGGGCTGAGCATCGTTTTGGGTTACATCACCGCTTGGATTTCCGACAAAGAAAAATATCGCCCCAATTAAAACAATGCCTATAAGGACAAATGTTGAGTATTTCCACAAATCATCTTTCTTTATTGTTATCTCATCACTCATTAAAGTTTTTATTTTTCAACTTTTATAAATGTTTGTTTTTCGGTTTTGGGATTTTACAGGAGATTCCCTTGCTCATGTCTTTTGATATCTTGAAAATTGAAAACCCAAGGATTGCAATCGCCAGTACTGAAAGTTCAAGGCCGTCATACGGCAGGAAAGAAATTGCGGCTGCGCTTAAGCCTAATAGTGATATTAATCCTATTCCGCATGCAGCGCATCCCGGAGCCAGAACTCCCAAAAAAATCCCTGCTGTTCCTAAAAATCCGATGCGGCTTCCTGAAACAGACTTTAACATCAATGTCTTGTATATTACCAGGCTAAAGAGAAATCCAAGAAGCATTGTTATCATGATAAGGCTAATAAAGGAATTAAGCAGGATCGTTTTTTTAAACCCTATAACTAAAGTGACAAAAATCTTTGCTGCCCCAAAAAAACCGACATAATTATAAAAAGATGCGATTGAGCTGAAATTGTTTATGAACACATTTGATGTGTAAAATATTGCCATTATTAAGATGGCTAGCAAAGAGTATCTCCAGTTTCTGAATACCTGCTTCCATACAGAAAGCAGATCTTCAATGTCTTTTCTCATTTTATCTTCAAGAATGAATCTGTGTGGGAAACAAAATCAATCATGTAGGAAGACATTTTTCGCTTTATTTCTTCAATCTCTTCCGGACTGATTTTTGCAGGCAATTCTTCCGCTTTTATGATTCCGCTAAAGCCTTGTTTGTTTTTGGTCCATGAGAGATAAGCGTAGAACAACAATATGGCAGCGCCTATTCCTGTCGGATACGCAATGTAAGTGGCACCGCTGTATGGGGTTTCTATGAGTTGCGGATATTTGTGAAAACTTAAACCAGTTGTTTCTGTCAATAGAATATTTTTTCCTTTGCCATCCTGAGTTTCTAGAATAATCTCTGCTATTGCCGCAAATTGTGCGTATTTTATCGTCTTATTTTTCTGCATTTCTTCAATTTTTTTTGGGCTTTGCATTCCTGGAAGCACCATTCGCACAATTTGTTCTATCGATGTGCCCGCGGCCATGCATTTTACGTCCTTTTTGGAAAGTAAATTTAACTGGAACAAATTTTTTATCAGTTCCATTTCACTTCCTCCGCTTGAAACATGTATTGAATTTATTTCTGGAAAACTGTCATGAAAGGATAAAATTTCTTCTTGATAAATTGGGTACTGCGCTACTTCCCCCTTGAAATGGGGAAATTCATAATTTTGGGAATAACTAAAAGGCTGTACTGAGATTAGTTTTTTATTTTTGAAGTATCGGGGTTTCTCCTCGAGTTCCTCCAAGGCGGTTGTTGGTGACCATGAAAACAAAACTTGCTTGGAGTCCATATGTTCCAATAAGTACAAATTTATGGCTTTGATTTTTAATGAATTTCTTGCCCGTTGAAGATGGGCTAGCTTTTCTCCAACAAGAAAATTGGTCACACCAGGAGAAATCCCAACATTAATGAGCCCAAATATTCCCGTTTTTTGCAATTGCTGATGGAAACTCTGCTGCGAAAACTTTAATGTCTTTAAGGTATGCGCATTGTACATGTCGGATGCCAGGTCACAATAGGGTGTTTTAAATTCTATGGCGAGCTTTAATATCATATCATTGAGTTCCGGAGCCGAGGCATTGATAAAAACATCCGCATCATTTAATTGTGCCGCATATTTTTTTGGGTTTTGAAAGAACGTTTTGAAATCATTTATTTTTAGAAGTTTGCTAACTTTAAGCAAGTGGGGTGCCCTGAAAAAATATTGTTTTGCCTTATTTGGGTTCCGAACCACAAATAAAAATTCAAGCTGTTTATTTCCCTCGCTTTTGCAAAGCTCATACAGGCAGCAAGCCATTACTGATCCGACAGCTCCCAATCCGAAAAACACAATCTTTTTCATGTCTATATCTATAATAAGGAATAATTTAAAAATGTAATCTTTGCATGAACTCAGTCCATAAAGACTTTCCATGTCCATTAAGTCTGTAAACTGTCCATAAAGTGTCCAAAAACTTAAAAGTCAAATTATGCTTAACCTTAGATGACTTTTGATTTGAAGAAGGAACTTTATGAGGTAGTAAAAAACATAAAATGGAATTTTAAGGGAATCTTAGATACAGAGGAAAGACTCCATGCAATACCAAAAAACCTTAATTTCCAAGCTTTATTTGAAAGATTAGTTATTGAAAAGTTAAGGGAGTCATTTACAAAGAAGTTTGGAATAAAGGTTATTGATCCTGATAGTATTAGGGCATACCCAGACATTATATTAGAAGAATGGGAATCCTCTGAAAGAGAAATTTTGTTGCAGTTTATTGATAAAACAGAGATATTAGAAAATGTTTGGAATTTTGTTTCAGTAGGCTTCAATTTGGGTTTTGAGCATAATTTTCTGAGGTCAAGATGCAAAATAAATAATCTTCCCATTGTAGATATTCTAAACAATCCTTTTCTTGATTTGAAAACACCAGGAGTATTAATGAATAGAGGACAATTCAAAGGAACTAAGCTAAGCACCTTAACTGGCAAGGATGGTGATGGTATTCAAATTCCAATCTTTTATAGCAATAAAGAATATGATAAAATAATAAGATATGTACAAATTGAGGCTACTGAATTCATAAAATTCAATACTTGGCTTTACAAGAAGATGCCAACAATACTATCAGATTTCAGGAAAGAAAATCCTAAGTAGGACTTTATAGACACTTATTGGACAAATCCTACTTTATGGACTGAGTTCTTTGCATGTTAAAAGACAGATTTATATAATAACATAATTAAATGATAACATGATTATTGTTTACACAACAAAAGACTGCCCTTGGTGTAAGATGGCAAAAGAATTTCTGAAAAGCAATAATATTTCATATAAAGAGATGGATGTTGGTAAGAATGAAAAGGCAGCCCAGGAAATGGTAAGAAAGTCTGGGCACATGGGCGTTCCTGTGATTGATGTCAATGGTAATATTATAATAGGTTTTGATGAGGAAAAATTAAGAAAAACTTTGAAACTCTAATGGTAAAGGAAATAAACCATAAAGGAAAGAAATATTTCCAGTGCGGAATATGTGGTTTTTATTACAATGCAGAAGATTTGGCTCAAAAGTGTGAGGATTTCTGCAAGAAACACAACTCATGCAGTTTGGAAATAACAAAACATTCAGTCAAGTTAAATTAAGCGCTTGCACTAACATCCGTTGAAACGAAAGCCCACCATGGCCTGTTTACTGAGATTACTTCTCCAGTTTCAGCATCTATTGTTGATTGAACATTTGCCTTCGCTCTGAACAATCCCAGAAATTTCATCTCTTTTCTTGCACTGACTTCGTATGCTGCCTTAACATTGTCTCCTCTTCCGACTTCCTTCAATATGATTGTGCAGTTGTTTTCTTCAGAGCAGACGTTTAATCTTAATCTTGCAATTGCTGTTGCGGATGCCGTGCTTGGCATTATTTTTATTTCAGCATTTCTTCCGTTGCTCAACTTAACATTGAATCTTTGGTTGCTTTCGTTCAATTCAATATCCAAGTCTGTGCTGGCAGATATTCCTCCAACAGTTATCTTTTTTATATTTGATCTAACGCTTGCATTTGTTTCTGCTTCGGCTTGATTAGAATCTGAACTTGCTTGCGCTTGTGTATCAGCGTTCGCATTGGAATTTACACTTACTTCTGCATCAGCACTTGTATGATAGGATGCACCAACTGAACCAACCATCAGGAAAATGGCTAGAAACAATGTAAGAATTTTCATTGAATAAGTATGGATAATGGTATATTTAAATCTTATTTGTCCTTTTTTATACACTTATCTTACTATTGTCTCTTCTCTTTCTGCACCGACTGAAACAATTGCAACTTTTCCTCCAGTAAATTCTTCGAAATCCTTTATTGCTTCTTGTAAACTTCCTGGAAGATCATCATAATTCCTTATACTGCTTATTTTACTATACCCCCCGTATGATTTGTAAACTGGTTTAACTCCCCTCAAAAATCTTTCACCTCTGGAGAAATTTTGATGCACCCTAGAATCATTTTCATATCCATGACATACATTAAACTCATCCATACTACTTAAGGAATCGGGTTTTGTAAGAATCATAATAGGTCCGTTTATTCCCACAGCATATCTTGCGGCAACTGCATCTGTCCATCCAACTCTTCTCGGTCTTTTTGTTGTTGCACCATATTCATCAGCGACTAATCTTATTCCAACACCTCTTACAAACGGATCCACACTATTCATCATTTCAATAATTTTGGGATGAGAATGATCATAACTTATTTTTCCATTGTCTTCTGAAAAAGGAATTTTAGAAGCCTTAAGTTCGTCCTTTAGTCTGTTGCCGGAATCTTCTCCGCAATAGTGCTCGGATCGCTCTTCACCCAACTCTGTTGGAAATGGTCCTGCTCCAACTCTTGTCATAAAAGGAAATTTTACAATTCCCAATGGTAAATCAACCATTCTTGCAGACAATCCAACACCACTTGCGGTTCCATTTAATGAGCAATCTGAGGATGTAACATACGGGAAAGTTCCATGTTCAATACTTAACAACAATCCTTGTGCCCCCTCCAAAAGTATCCTCTTTCCATCTCGCATGAATTGATGCATTTCTGTAACAGTGTCTCTTACAAATGGGGCTATTTCTGGTACATATGGCATCAATTGGCTGATTACAGAATCTACGTCAGGAGTAAGATTTCTATCCCTAAGTTTTTTTGCAAGTTCGTCTTTATCAAATAAATCCCTTACTTGAATTCCTCTTCTGTTTATTTTGTCAGCATAAGTTGGTCCGTTTCCTTTTCCAGTAGATCCTATTCCACCGCTAGCTTGCGATTGATTTTCTGCCTTGTCTTTTGATACATGATATGGCATGGTAACGTGTGCATTTTCGCTTATCATCAAATTATCGAGCGTTCCCCCATAACTTCTGACTTCATTCATTTCTTCTACCAAACATTTCAGATCTATTACCATTCCATTTCCCAGAACAGTTATCATTCCACGTGAATCTTGGCTTGTGCTTGCGGGAAGCAAGTGATGTACTCTTTGCAGCCCATTTACTTTAGTAGTGTGTCCTGCATTAGCTCCTCCAGTTCCTCGCGCTGTTACATCTGCCCACCGGCTTGCAAAGTATTCTGAGAATTTTCCTTTTCCAGTATCTCCGAATTGATTGCATAAAATTGCAATAACTCTTGCATTTCCAATTAGTTTGTCTAAATTTTTCATTTTTCCTTTGAATAATTTGGTGAACCTGAAGTTATTTCAACGTCATGAGGATGAGATTCAGATATTCCTGCATTTGTCATTTTGTCAAAATCTCCTTTTTCTGTCAAAACACTCGAGGAACTGGCTGCTACTTACCTACC
>CAZIET010000022.1:2133-10987 GCA_964538405.1 Candidatus Woesearchaeota archaeon | reverse complement strand
TCTGCCTCTTTTTTCCTTTCATATGACCTCATGACAAATTTCTTTCTGTTATAAGTGATAAGAAAAGTCTCTCTACTCTCTCCACCATGCAAGTGGCTTTTCTTACCTTTTTCTAAAATATGTTTCATATTTCTCCTTTCAAATACATTTTTCTTTTCTTATCGTCAAATTTTTCGATTGCATATCTAAGCATGGTTCTAGGCATCATTTTGTAGTGCTTTTTCAGGAATATTTCCAATTCCCCTTTGTCTTTCTTTCCGGCTTCTCTTAACATCCATCCGACTGCTTTGTGGATTAAATCATGCTTGTCTTTCATTAAGATTTCTGAAATATTAAAGGTATCAACAAGATCTTTTTTCTGTATGAACGCAAATGTAGAAACTATTGAAATTCTCCTTTCCCACAAATTGTTTGATCTTGCAAGCTTGTAAAGAATGGATCTATCTTTGTCAATTAACCAATCACCAAGTATTTTTGCAGCACTTGTGTCAACAAGATCCCAATTGTTAACATTTAAAGTATTTTTCAGATAAAATTCAACGTGTACTTTTTTGTCTTTCTTGTATTTGGAGGTAAGTATGATTAATCCAACTAACCTGTGTTCGTGGATTTTGCTTTTCAGAAGTTTTTGAACATCTTTTAACGGTAAATCAATGTATTTTTTTGCGATGTTTCTCTGTTCGGGAACAGTGATACCTATGAATATATCTCCATGACTGTAACTTCCTTTCTCGGTTTTAAAGAAACTCATCTGTATGTCAGCTTTTTTCTTATTTGCCTTGCTATTCAATTTACTCTTTAATCTATGTAAACTCATTGAAATAAAACATTTAAACTCTTTAAAATTCTATTGAAAATGTATGAAAAAAGGGCATTAAAACAACTTAAGTTCATGAGAGAAAATTCTACAGATATGAGGCTTGCTGCAGAAGATTGGAAAAACAATTTTGAGATTCTTATTTCGACCGTAATGTCTGCAAGAACAAGGGATGAAGTGACGATACCAACAGCAGAAAGATTGTTTAAAGTTTATCCAACTGCAAAAAGTCTTGGAAATGCAAAATTAAAAGAAGTTATGGAAATAATAAGACCTGTAAATTTTTACAGAAACAAATCAAAGAATGTTATTGCATGTGCAAAAATGATTCATGAAGAATATAATGATAAAGTCCCGCTAACAATTGAAGAACTGATTAAACTTCCGGGAGTTGGAAGAAAAACGGCAAACGTATTTGTTTCAGAAATAGGAGACCATGGTTTGGCTGTTGACACCCACGTTGCCCAATGGTCGCAGAAACTTGGCT
This sequence comes from Candidatus Woesearchaeota archaeon, assembly GCA_964538405.1. Taxonomy (GTDB): domain Archaea; phylum Nanobdellota; class Nanobdellia; order Pacearchaeales; family GW2011-AR1; genus JAGVWT01. The sequence goes on along the minus strand of CAZIET010000022.1, from coordinate 9,683 downwards.
GGACGAAAAACAAGAATGCACATAAGATAGAAGAGGATCTAAAGAAATTATTCTCAAAGAATAATTGGAGCAAAGTTAATGCAATCGTGGTAAGATTTGGAAAGAGCCACATGAGTAGAAAGAAAAAAGACGAATTACTAAAAGAAATTAACAAAATAAAATGACTTTTGAATCTGTAGTAAAAATCGTTGAAGATTTGAAAAAGAAACCAGTAAAGAATGTAATTGACATGAGGATGAAAGAATTTGAAGACTTAGGAAAAAAAGGAAACAATGAATTATTCAAAGAATTATGTTTTTGTTTGTTGACAGCAAATTTCTCAGCTCATGGTGGAATAAAGATACAAAATGTAGTTCAGGATGGTTTTATTTATTTATCAGAAGAAGAATTATCAAAAAAATTAACAGAATTAGGACATAGATTTCCAAATGCAAGGGCAAAATACATTTGCGATGCAAGAATTCATCATAAAAATATAAAAGAAGTCTTACAGTCATTTAATACAGATAAGGAAGCAAGAGAATGGATTGTTGAAAATGTAAAAGGAATTGGAATGAAGGAAGCAAGCCACTTTCTTAGAAATATTGGATATAAAAATGTCGCGATAATTGATTTTCATATAGTTGATTTGTTGGTAAAACATAATTTGGTGGAGCAACCGAAATCAAAATCACTGACTCCAAAAAAATATCTTGAAATAGAAAATATTCTTCATAAAATCGCAAAAGCAACCAATACTAATCTGGGTGAATTGGACCTTTATTTGTGGTATGAAGAAACAGGAAAAATCTTGAAGTAATTATTTCTGTAAAGCCATTCTTCTAGGGTGCTTTGGTCCTTTTGACTGCTTTGTCTCGTGCTTTGCTTTCTTTGCACTATCCTTTTCCATCTTCATTGTCTCTTGTGCAGAAGTCTTTTCCTTTTCTTTTGCTTCCTCTTTCTTTTCAGGAGTTTCATCTTCCTTGTGGTCGTGATCATGGTCGTGCTTTTCAACTTTCTTTTTTCCTTCGCCAGATTCCTTTGCTTTCTGTTCTCTTCTTTCAAGTTTTAACTTTTTGAATTTCAAGTTTATGGGCATATCTACAAGTTCAACTCTTACAATATCTCCTTCTTTTATTGCCTTGACTTTTATTTTCAAAGGGGGGTTTCTTATTCCTCTGCTCCACATTTGCTCATTCAAGTATTTGTCAATTCTTACTTTCTTCAGGCCTTTGTCGTAAACTTTCATATGTCTGGCTACGAATTCCTTTATTGTTTTGATTGCTTTCTTTGCCCTTTTGTATCTTGGTACTCTGTCTACCTTTTCCCTCAATGGGATTACATATTCCTTTTCCATTTTGTCAGCCATTTTATTTTCTTGAATTTTCTTTTAATTTTATTTTTGCTATCTTTTCAAGAGTACTTGCCGCTCTTCGTATTGATTCTTGAGTGCCACACAATGTAAATCCCCCAATTTCTCTAATAGCGACTACTCCCAACTCATTTAGAAGTCTCATGTATTTTAATTCACCACTTTCACGGCTTAAATCATCATAAGGAAGAGTGCCTACAGCACTATCAATCTTTCTTAAAATTGCCTGATCAACATTATATTCAGTTTTCATTTTTTATCCGAAATGAGATTTCCTCTGTTTTCTTGGTTTAATGTGTAATTTTGTTCTTCTCCATGAATGCCTGTCTCTTGTTATGACGGAAGGATGGGTTCTTTTTGCCCTTCCTGGCCCAAATTTCTTTATCACAGCCCATATTGGAGCCCATTTTGTTCTTCTTGCGTACATTGCAAGCTTCGTCTTTTTCTGCTGATTTTTTATTCCCATTTTATGCCTCTATGTTTACATGAACTTTAGCTGGACTTGCTTTTGCATTTTCTATGATTTTCTCTAAAAAGCTATGAATTCTCTTAACTCTTCCTTCTTTTCCTTGAATTGTTATAACTCCAGGGTCTAGAGGATTAAGAATGACATTAACATCTTCACCAGGAATGGTATATCTCTCTCCATTTTTCTTTGCTTTCATTTCTTCAAGAGCTGAGCTAACGTGTCCATCAAAGATTTGACCATAAGGATATCTTATTTCAGTATACTTAGCATTCCAATCTGCCCAAGATTCTTTTACTTTTTCCCATCTACTCCAAAAATAGTCTAATATTATGCTCATTTTATGCTCTCCAAGAATTTAGCTCCTTTTTCAGTCAGTCTTCTTCCTGCTTTCAGCCTTGTCCCTTTCTGTGGCTTGAATGCTTCTGTGAATCCTGCCTTGTCCGATTGCTGTAAAATTGTTCTTATTATTTTTCCGCCTGATTTGAAGAATTTTTCAGGTTTCATGCCACGATTTTTTTTGCTTCCATATTTTGTCCTTAGTCTGTTGAACCCGACAGTTTTGTTCTTGTAAATTTGCTTCAGAATGCTTGCAGCTCTTTTGTGCCAGAAGTCAGCATCGTCAATTGGTCTTGCTTTGCTTGGAGATGATTTTACAAAATCAACCCATTCAGGCTTTTTGAATTCAGGAACTTTTTTCAAAGCTTCTGCTAGTTTTAAGTTGAATTCTTTCTGATCAAAATCATAAACTGGCATTTTCGTAGTTTAGGCATTCCTTCATTCGGATTTTATGCGAATGAGACTGAATTTATTCAAGTCTACGGAATTAGAACAACTCATGGAGTTGCTTAACCTAATTTTAATGTAGAAAGTTAGTTTATAAAACTATTCTTGGTTTATTATGTCTAAAAGAAACATTTATTCAACATCTGGTCTGCCACTTTCCCGCTCCCTTATAACATCTTCTGCTCGTCTGGACAATCTTATTTGATATTGATAGTGTGCTTTTGTTAAAGCAGCTATTACTGTATCTCTATCCAATCCTCTACTAATCCAAGGGTTTAATCCTTGAGTCATTTGATTAAGTGCATCTCTCGCTTCCTCTATGTTAGATCTAGCAATAACCTCCAGTGTTCCCCTTGGGAATGGATACGTGTGTGGCGGCGGATACGTGTGTGAATATGGAAGACTAGTATCCCAATCCACTATTAGAATGTACCCATCCATTTCTTTAGGGTCAAGCTCTACTCTTATACGAGAGTCTTGGTAAATTAATCTATCTTTCTCATCCATAGAAAACTTAACTTCTTTTTATTTAAAAGAATTTGTATACTATTTTCTAACTTCCTTTCTCCACTTCTTTATCACTATTGTGAATCCAATGACTCTCGCAGTGTAGTTTTTTCCTAACTTATCAAGGAGTTCATCAGACATCTTTTTCAATTCCTGCTTATCTCTCGTTCCGCTTTTAAGGACAGAGATCTTCACGTTTTCATGATTCTTGAAATGACTTTTCAGTGTTCCCATGAAATTCTCAGTTATTCCATTTTTCCCAAGTTGAACATTCGCAAATTTATGCATTTTTCTTCTCCAATGATTTTTCAAATTCAATTATGTCTTGTTTTTTCACTTTTATTTTTTTAAGATTTTTTACTCCAAATGTTCCGATATTCATGTTTTTCATTTTGAATATGTCTTCTCCAGTGAAATAGTGAACTTCTATATCTTTTTTGTCCTGCTTCCAGTCTCTGCTGTATTTTGCGCAAATCATTGCGGCAAATTTTATATCTCCAATTTTAGGTTTACCCTTTATATTTACAAACGGGCTTCCTGGATTTTTTGTGTGAAAAACAAGCTCGTCTTTTTTGACTTGCTTGATCAACTCTTCATTGCTTTCCGCATCCCTTCCAGCGACGATAATAGTATGTTTTTTTGTTTCTGTTATTCTAAAATTTGTTTTTTTCATGTCAAGACAAGGAAAGAAGCTTATTTATCTTTTTTGAATTTTGGGAATAGTTTTTTAAATAGAATTTTATTATATTCACCATGAAAAATAGGGTGTTGATGAGCCAACTATCGCAATCAGGTGAATACTGGGGATTGTGGGCTGGGATAGATCTTAAGTCCTGTGACCCTGGCTTTATTCGGAGTGAACAAAAAATAAAAGAATTCGTCGCTAAGCTTTGTGATAGGATAAAGATGAAGCGCTTTGGCAAGACTGTTGTCGTTGACTTTGGAGAAGACGAAAGAGTTTCCGGATATTCTATGGTGCAATTGATTGAAACCTCTTCTATAACAGGCCATTTTGTTAACCAGACAAACAATATTTTCCTGGACATATTTTCATGCAGCTTGTATGATCCTGTTGAAGTTGCCGAGTTTGCAAAGGAATTCTTCAAGGCTAAAAGTTATATCTTAAACCAAAAAATAAGAAAATGACAGACTACAAATCTCCTTTAGTGGGACAAGAGGTTTCATGTGTAATGAAAGGAATAAAAAGCCATGTTCTGAATGATGCAGACATGTTAAAAGAATTTATTGTTAATGTTTTGAATAAGGAAAACTTTCATGTAGAAGATTTCGTGCTCCACAAGTTCCCTGTTCAGGGTTTCACCTTTTTTGCTTTACTCTCAGAATCTCATTTAGCAGTACATACTTATCCCGAACACAATGCATTTTATATGAATATGTACAGTTGCAGAGGTCCAAAAGATGTGGAAAAAACTTTTGATATGATAAAGAAAAAACTTAATCCTAAGGAAGTTATTTTCTTTAAGAAGGACGAGATTCCCTTGGATAAGCCCCTTTTAATGAATTATTTACGATCTTCAAGGATTTCTTCTGGTTAGGAAAAGAAAGTTTTTTTGTTGCTTCATCAAATGTTAACCATTCATAAGAAGAATGCTCTCTGTTATCTATGGTTATTTCTCCTGGTTCTATTTCGGCACTGAATAAGTTGAAAAATTGTCCGATAAATCCCGGCCTTCCTGGAAATTGCCTTTTGTATTTGTAGCTTCCCTTGAATCCGAATTGCTTTATTTTTATTGGCTTTCTTCCTGTCTCTTCATACAATTCCCTTTCAACAGTGGATTTCTTTGACTCATTTGCTTCAATTCCTCCCTTCGGGAATTCCCATCCTTTCCAATGAAGCTTTCTTTTCAGAAGAAGATATCTTATTCCTTCGTTAGTTTTTGTGTAGACTACAATAAAAACAGCTTTCCTGTATTTTTCAGGCATTTCATTTTAAAGAAAGAGTATCTAATAAACATTACTGGGAAAACTTTTAAATGGGTTTTGTGATAAAAATCAATGGAAAAAGATTTATTTCCGTTTCCCTTTGATTTAATAGAAGCAATTATGAATCCCTCACGAAAAGGTCATGAAGTGGTAGCTGAAAAAAAGGTCACTTTAGGAAGATACTTAGATAGTCTTAATTGGCCTAACCGAGATCCTGAAAAAGAGCCACGGGGTTATTTTTATGAAATTTCGCCGCATGTTGAAGGATTTCGTGGTCTAGGAGATGATTTTAATAGTTTAGTTTTACAACTAAGAAGATTAAGACAAATGAGATATGAAATAGAATTTGTTAGATTTACAACCTTTCATAACTATAGCACTGCAAAAAGCCCACTTCATCCTGAAGATGAGGCATATGTCAGAAGAGAGTTAGGTTTGTAAATTATTTAGGATTCAATCTTCCCCATTTCTTTAAAGCTTCTGCAAGTTCCTTGTGAGTTTTTGCGTATTCTTCCAAAGTTATCTTTTTGTTTGTTGCTTCAATTGCCTGCATTGCTGCTTTGGCTCCAGCTCTAGTACCACGAGGATGTCCGTGAATTCCCCCAGAAACAAGCATCATGAAATCTTTTCCGTAAAGTTTCATCTCTTGTGGAATGATTCCGGGATGTACTCCCCCAGAAGAAACAGGGAACGCTGGTTTTGTTTTTCCCCAATTCTGCTCCATCAAAAATCCTTTTCTTGGTTTTACATTTTTGTCTTTTAAGACCGAAGCGATTGACTGGACTTCGTCATGGCTTCCAACCAATTTTCCATATTCTGTTCCTGAATGTATTTCATCTACTCCAATCAATCTCATTATCTTTGCCAAGAATTGCATGGAGATTCCATGTTTTGGATTTCTGTCGAAAGCAGCATGCATTGCTCTGTGCGCATGGATGCTCATGTTGTAATCTCCAAGAGTTTCCCTTAAAGTTTGTACGGCGGCAGTTCCAGCAACAACAACATCAATCATTGCATATTTGAATCCGTGATCATGCAAGGCTTTTGCTCTCTTTTTCATCTCATCTGTCTCTGCAGTTATATTGATTAAGGCATCTTTTACTTCTCCCGTTTCCTTTTCAGCTTTATCTCTGAGCTTTGACATCAATTGCACTCTTTTGTAGAAGTTGTTGAATGTTTGACTTGAAAGGTTTTCATCATCTTTTACGAGATCAAATCCTCCCATCCATGTTTCATACCCTATTTCTGCATGTTCTGTTGCACTAAATCCTAATTTTGGCTTTGGGACAGCTCCCGTCAATGGTCTGTCGTAGACTTTGAAGTATTTTCTCAATCCTGGAATTCCTAAATTAGGTCCGTGGAAACTTCTTATGTACTCTTGCGGCAATGAAACATCAATCAATCTGAGATTTTTTAATGCCTTCATTCCAAAAATATTTCCCGCAATTCCACTTAACAATTGTGGAGCATTTCCTTTTTCCCATAAATCCAAAGGATAGGCAATTTCAACATAATTTCCGTAGACTTTGTATGCTTTCGCCATGATGTGCTTCATTCTTGCTGGTAATTTGAATAAAGTTGTCCATGTTCCTGTTGAGCTTTCAGAGGCTATTCTTCCTATTGCGTCGTCTTTAGATTCTCCTTTATCTGGTTCAAAATAGAATAAAACATTCAAATCGGTTTTTGCTGGTTTGTATTTTAAGTCAATAAAATCATGATACCATTCAATCTTTGGCATTTTTTATAGTAAAACCTCTTTCTGTATCTTGGATAACATACCCTAATTTATTAATTCTTTCTCTTAATTCGTCTGCTTTTTTCCAATCCTTGGATTTTCTGGCCTTTTCTCTTTCATTTGCTAATTTTTTAACTTCAGAAGGAATTGAAATCTTTTCTTTTTTTAACAAATCTAATCCAAAAATTTCATCAAATTTCTTTATTGTTCTTAACTTTCCTATTGCATTTTCATCTCTTAGCAATTTCCACATTACTTGGACCGCTTCAGGGGTGTTTATGTCATCGTCCATTGCGTTTTCAAATTCCTGAAGATATTTTTTGTTTGTTTTTTTGTCATCTTTTAATTTTGAAATTATGTTTTTCAGCCTTTCATATGTGTTTCTTGCGTCTTCCAATTTTGCATTTGAGAAATTTATTGGGTTTCTGTAATGGTTCGAAATAAAAAGATATCTTACAACCATGGCTTCTTCATGCAAAGCCCTCATAGTTATGAAATTTCCCAAGGATTTTGACATCTTTTCTTCATTTATGTTGATAAATCCCGTATGCATCCAGTACTTTACAAAAGGCTTCTTTCCAGATATTGATTCCATCTGTGCTATTTCTGCTTCGTGATGTGGAAATATCAAATCAATTCCCCCTCCGTGAATATCATATTGCGGGCCAAATTCCTTTTCAGTTATTGCCGTATCCTCTACATGCCATCCTGGACGCCCATCACCCAAATCTGTTTTCCAAATTGGTTCACCTGGCTTTGAG
>CAZIET010000022.1:0-2123 GCA_964538405.1 Candidatus Woesearchaeota archaeon | reverse complement strand
GAAGTTATGCGTCCAGGGGAATGAACTGCTGTATCAATTCTCGAAACAGCATCATTCAATTCAAGAGTAGTTCTTCTTGCCAATTTTCCGTAATCCTTGTCCTTGCTCAAATCAAAGTACCATCCATCGGAGATTTTGTAGACATAACCTTTTTTTATCAGCCTCTTCACTTGAGAGATAATTTCCTTGATATAATCTGTGGCTTTTGCATACTTGTCAACAGAAGTTATGTTAAATTTTTTTACATCTTCAAAATAAACCTTTTCATATTTGTCTTTTATTTTCTTCCAATCAGAATTATTTTCTTGCGCTTTTCTTATTATTTTGTCATCAATGTCTGTAATATTCTGCACGTAATTCAGCTTGTAGCCTTTCCATCTAAGGTATCTTGCAATAACATCAAATGCGACAAATGTTCTTCCATTTCCAATATGGGGATAATCATGAACCGTAATTCCGCAGACGAACATATTCACTTTCTTCCCACTTCTTGGTTTGAAAACTTCTTTTTTTCTTGTTAAGGTATTGTAGAATTTTAACATCAATTAATTAGGAAATACTATTTTTTAAATTCTTATTTCCCGATTACTCTTACATCGATACTGACTGTGCTTCCGTATTGCGCTCCGTCCTTCTTCACATCAATTCCGAATCTTACAGGGCATGGTGGTGCGTTGTCGGGAACAAGGAATCTCACAAATTCTGGCTCGGACATTGCATCTCCCGCAGGGATTGTTATGCTTCCGGTTTTTCCGGCTTTTATCCAGCTTTCTGCCTCATTTGCATTGATGTTGCAGTTAGCCATTATGTTAGGATCATTCACAAAAACATTATAGGTGAAATTCCCGGATGTGGTCTCTGTGTTTCTTATTGAAAATGCAAATCCGGCATAGTCCTTGTTCCCTTTCTGTATTGTTATTTCTCTTGTTCCCGGATAGACAACTATCTTTCTTGAATCATCTTCGGCGAACAGTTTGTTGATTTCGTTCTTTACTGCTTGATCTATCGAATTGATGTTTTCTATCGATCCTGTGAAGATTGTCCTTACCAAAACTAATCCCAAGACCATAAACACCATGAAAAGAACTATTGCGACTATGGTTCCAATGCTCATCTGTATTTGTGCTTTGCGTTGCTTTAGAAATGCAGACTGAACCTGTGAAAGTTTTTTAGAATTCATTTTAACCGAGCAGTCCTTGAGGGCTTGTCAATCCGAGATAGGCTGTCAAGCCGACAGTTATTATAAGCATTATTACAGCGATTATTATTCCGATAATGCTAAGATTCTTTGCTTTTTCTGAAAGATCAGATTTTTGCTTTTTGCTGTAAACCAAACCAAGAATTCCAAAAATGACTCCGCCGACAGGGCTTACAAAAGCCATTACAATGCTGATTACACCAAAAATGTAAGCAACTTCACTGAAGTCATGTCCCCCTTTTGCCATATTGAGTTTATTGTTTTTTATTTTATAAACTTTTGTGTAAAATTTTTGAAGATGGGAGTGGGAGGAATCGAACCTCCACTAACTCGAGCTTCAATCGAGTGCTTTCCCATTAAGCTACACTCCCGTAAGAAAACGAAAGAAGAATGTTTTTTAAATATGTTGTTTAGTTATTATTCATGGCATTTCAAGCAATAATAGATAGCGCCGTTTTGATGGCATTTTTTGCGTTGAGTATCGATATTATTTTTCAGATTTTTCACATATTAAAAAGAAAATCTTCAAAAGATTTATCTTTAATCGGAATATCTTTAAGATTGACTGCATCCTCAATATTTTTAATAAAATTCATCACGGTAGGAGATCTTGTTTTAATCACAGGACAGGCTATTTTTGTAACTGGGTTTTTTATATATGTAATACTTCTTTTCTATTATCGAAAAAAGTAAGTCAAGGATAGGCCATCTTCTGTAGTTCTTCATTTTTGAAAAGAACTTGCCAACATTCGACTAAGCCCCCTTCATGGAGTTGCACCAGTTGAGATAGCCGTTTCAGCCTAACCTAATAGGATCGTTTCTGTTCCAGAGCTTTCCCTCGCGGGAATCTTCCTTTCGAAAGACAACTTGTTTTTGGTGGACGGACCTTCCTCAGAACTTAGAAATCATTTGTTTGGATTTCTCG
>CAZIET010000021.1:3723-11105 GCA_964538405.1 Candidatus Woesearchaeota archaeon | reverse complement strand
TAGAAGACGCTCAAGGAACTAAAATTCCAATACAGAAGTTTGCTGATAAAATAACAAGCATTTTTGTTCCTTCCATCTTAGTAATTTCATTGTTGACTTTTGGAGCTTGGTGGTTTATTACTAATGACATAAGCAGAGCTGTTGGTGTTTCTGTTGCTGTTCTGGTTATTGCTTGCCCTTGCGCTCTCGGTTTGGCTACTCCCACTGCATTAATGGTTGGAAGCGGAATGGGTGCCAAAAGAGGTATTTTGATAAGAAAAGGCGAAGCGATTCAGACAATGAAAGAGATTAGAACAATAGTTTTTGATAAAACCGGAACAATAACCAAAGGAAAACCCGTAGTGAAGGCAGTTTACTCAACAGTCAAGGAAAATTATTTGCTTGAGATTGCTGCTTCCATGGAAAGATTCAGTGAACACTCAATCGCTAAAGCAATAGTTGATAAAGCGAAAATGAAGAGATTCAGAGAGGTGAAAAATTTCAGAGCCTTAAGAGGAAAAGGAGTAGAAGGAAATATTGGAAAAAACAAAATTATTATTGGGAATAAAATGTTAATGGATGAAAACAAAATATCTCTGAAAGATTTTGAAAAATCAATAGAAAAATATGAAAGTATTGGTTACACGACAGTAATTGTGTCTTCAGATAAGAAAGCAATAGGTATTATTGGTGTTGCAGACACTGTTAAAGATGATTCTGTCAAGGCAATTGCATTTCTTAACAACCAAGGATATAGAACAATGATGATTACAGGGGACAACGAAAAAACAGCCAAAGCAATTGCGGATGAAGTCGGAATAAAAGAGGTTATAGCAAATGTTCTTCCTGAAGATAAAGCGAAAAAAATTGAAGAACTGCAAAAGTATGGAATGACTGCTTTTGTAGGAGATGGAATAAATGATGCTCCTGCGTTGAAACAGAGTAACGTCGGAATAGCTATGGGGACAGGAACCGATGTTGCAATTGAAGCAGGAGACATAATTCTAGTTAATGGCTCGTTAACAGGAGTTGTTCAAGCAATAAGATTAAGCAAAGCGACATTTAGGAAAATAAAACAGAATCTTTTTTGGGCCTTTGCTTATAATGTGATTGCAATTCCCGTTGCCGTTGCCGGTTTGCTTCATCCTGTTGTGGCAGAAATCGCAATGGCTTTATCCTCAGTAACTGTTGTTGTGAATGCCAATTTGTTAAGAAGATCTATCTAGGCGTTACTTACACCTTTTACAACTTCTCTCAAGTTGTAAACTGCTATGGCGAAAAATACTATTCCCACAGTCATGAGAAGGTGATGAATATCCAATCCGAACGGAACTGCCAATAACTTTAATCTTACGAAAATGATGGTATAAATCAATGCCAAAAGTTGCAGGAAAACACCCCACCCCATGAAAATATATGAAGTTCTTAATGGTCCTCTGAAGGGCTCAAGACTTGTAAGCAAAAAAGTCAAAAGCATAAATCCTATCAAAATTCCTATGGCATCAATTACTATTAACACTGTTGTTGTTCCGCTAATACCTGTTGTGGTTGTAGCGTCAGTAGCAAATCCAGTTATTGGACTTAAATCATCAGCGATAACAAAAGCCATTGTTAAAGTTCCAAAAAATAACAGAATTGATAGAAGTCCAAATTGCCTATTCATTTTCTCTCTTATTGAGTATGTTCATTGATTTTAAATATCTTTAGTCCCTTAAATCATTTATTCCCAAAACGATCAGCAAAAGACCGGCCATCAATATCAACCAGAAAACTCCGCCTTTCAAGAATTCCCATCCTGCACGAAGGAAATTAAAGTTCTTTCCAAAAAAAGTCCAACTGTATGCTGAAGAAGCCCATGCAAGATAAATAACTCCAATGACTATAATCAATCCCAACAACAGCTCCATCCATTTATTCATAGCTTTTTGTTGTTTTTTCTATTTAAAAGAATTTATATGATTCAATGTAGATTTTAGTTAAGCTTAAAAATTGCCCCCTTTTCCATAGTTTATGAAAGAAACTGAAAAGATCTCCCGAAAAAGCACATTGAAAAAGTCCGAAGAATTAGATGGAATTTCAATAAAAGGATATGATTTTAACAACGGTGTTGATTACGATAAAATTCTAGACAGTTTTTTGTCTACGGGATTTCAGGCAAGCCATTTTGCGAAATCCGTTGAAATTATTAACAAGATGATTGATGAAAAAGTAACAATTTTTCTTGGTTGCAGTTCAAATTTGATAACTTCCGGAATAAGGGATGTTATAAGGTATCTTGTTCAAAACAAAAAAGTGGATGTTTTTGTAACAACTGCAGGAGGAATCGAGGAGGATGTTGTGAAATGTCTGGGAGATTTCAAACTCGGAGAATTTTCCGCTTCTGGAGAATTGCTAAGGGAAAAGGGAATAAACAGAACCGGAAACATATTCATTCCAAATTCAAGATATGTCAAATATGAAGAGTTCATAAATCCCATTTTGGAAAAAATATACAAAGAACAAAAAGAGACAGGAAAGGTTTTGGCTGTTTCTGAATTTATAAAAATACTTGGAAAGGAAATAAACAATGAAGAAAGCATTCTGTATTGGTGCTGGAAAAATGGCATCAAAGTTTACTGTCCTGCAATCACTGACGGATCCACTGGAGACATGATTCATTTCTTTATGTACAAAAACCCAGATTTCAAGATGGATATTCTAAGCGATATTCATGAGTTAAATGAATTTTCCATAACAAGAAAGAAAACCGGGATGATAATTCTTGGAAGGGGGATAATGAAACATCATATTTTGAATGCAAATTTGATGAGAAATGGGGCAGACTATTCTGTTTATGTAAATACGGGAGAGGAATGGGATGGTGCTGATTCAAATGCTCGCCCGGACGAGGGAGTTGCATGGGGAAAAGTTAAAGGCAAAGGAGAATCTATGAAGATTTTCGGGGATGCAACGATTTTGTTTCCGCTTTTAGTAGCGAAGACTTTTGCAAAGCAATTAGAAACCAAGTAAACAAGTTATTTTGAGTTTTAAAATCTTGTGAATTATCGAACTTTTTACTAAGAAATGAAACAACAAATTTATAAATAATCATATTTATGGACAATTATGAGAAAAGAGCAGTGGCTTGCCGTCAGAAACCTGAACAGAGCGATTTGCCTAGTCTTTTCTATGATTAAACGAGCTTAATTCAACCACATCTTTCGGCTCTGAATTAAGTTGAGACAACTTCTAACAACTTAGTTCAGGTTGAATTTGCGCAGGTTGAGAAACGTAGATGAAAAAACAGGATGAAGAGCACGAACACGTCAAAAAAGAGTTGGGCGCCTTAATGGAAATGACGTTAAGGTTGGAAGACGAGCTCAACATGATTGAAGTAAGGGAAATGGAATAGTTCCCGAGATGGCAATCATTTTTTCTAAAATCTCGTATGTCAATAACTTCTTGCAAAAAGGACTTTTTTTGCTAGTTTTCCAGTAAAGATGCATTTTCCTTCTTTATTATCATTAAAAGGAATACACATAGATGTTGCTCCAGTTTCTTCCTTTATCTTTTCTTCTTGTCTCGAAAACGGAATTGTCGCATAAGATTTAAATAATTCATAGTTTATTGTTATCTTATTATGAAACAATATATACTAAAGAAAGAAGAATATATACATACATTCAACAAAAATCAACAACAGATTATATCTGACTATTACAAATCTAAAAAGTTTATAGGAAAGATGGGAATTACCCATATTAACAAAAAGACAAAAATTTCTTTAAATAGATTAAGTAATTGGACAAGAAAAAATCCAAAAATACCATTTTCAATAAGATGCATTGAGAAAGCCAACAAAAGAAATTATTTTTCTATTGATAAAAATTCTAAAAAAGCTGAGAATTTGTCTTATTTAGTAGGATATAATTTAGGAGATGGAAATATACATCATATGTTATGTAACACTTGGTTTTATGGGGTTGCAGAAGATTTGCAATTCCTAAATGGTTTATTAAAAGATTTTTCTGTTCAAGGAACGATTTATATTTATAAAATTAATAATGGAAAAATGTGTATAAGCGATAACAGTTTCACACGTTTAATGGTAAATCTTGGATTTACAAAGATAGAAAACCTATGTTAAGAAATTTTGTATAATTTAGTAAGATCTTGCAATGTAAACTATTTTATTTGAAGAGTTGTTACAAACAATACATTTTCCTGAAGATTTTGTCTTCTCATCAAGCCTTGTTCCTCTAACTTGCGCTCCTGTTTCTTTTTCGATTTTCTCCGCACACACAGTACCTTCTTTATCTACAGAACAAAATCTAGTCTTTGCTATGAAACCTTTTTTTATTGCTTCTGCAACTTCTTTCATATTTTTGACCTTTTTTATTCTTCCATCAAATACCTTGTCAGCTTTTTTTACTAGGTTTTTAGTAAACTCTTTTGAGATATTCTTTATTTCATCAAACACTTTCTTTTCTGGAATAACTCTCTTTTCATCAAGATCCCTTCTAAATAATGTTATCTTACCTTTTTCTGCATCTTTCAAACCTAAATCAATTCTTATTGGCACACCCTTCATTTCCCAATGGTTGAATTTTTCTCCTGGTCTTTTATCTGAATAATCTATTTCCACAGATGCAAACTTTTCAATCTCTTTCTTTAATGATTCTGCCTTTTTGTTAAGTTTTTTATCGATTGGGATTATAACTACTTGCACTGGAGCAATTTCCCAAGGGAATTTCAAACCTTTATCATCTCCGTGAGTTATTACTACACTTGCAAAAATTCTCGATATCGCAGGACCATAACAAGTTATGAATGCCAATTTTTCTTCTCCATCTTTATCTCTAAACTTTACATCAAATGCTTTTGAAAACTTTTGAGAAATCATATGTGTAGATGGTTGCTGGATTACTTTTCCATCTGGATTTAATGCATCTGCTGCAAAAGTCCTCGATGCACCAGGAAACTTATCCCAGTAAGGTCTTTCAAAAAAGATGAATGGAACCCCAAAATTATCATGCAAAACCTCTTTTGTTGTTTCCATATCTTGAAGTACTTGATTAAATGCATCTTTTTCAGTTGCATGTGCACAATGGGTTTCAATCCAATGAAATTCTCTGCTTCTTAAGAAAGGTCGCGTTGCTTTTGTTTCATGCCTGAAGACTTGAGCTCTTTGATATGTCTTGAATGGTAAATCATTATAGCTTCTGATCCATAAATTAAACATCTGATAGAAAGCTGTTTCACTAGTTGGACGTAAAGCCAATGGCTCTTCAAGATTTTTATCTCCCCCTTTAGTAACCCAAAAAACTTCTGGTGTGAATCCTCCCAAATGGTCGCTTTCTTTTTTTAAATTTGATTCTGGGATAACTGTTGGAAACCAGTAAGGTTTATGTTCTTTATTTTGTAAATTTGATTCCAATATTTTGTACATTTTCTCCATCGCCAATACAGACCAAGGTTGGAAAACAAGAAACCCCTTTACATTATACCTTAAGTCCGCTAATTCACATTTCTGTACTATCTGTGTATACCATTCAGAGAAATTTTCATCCTTTTTTACAGTTATTCCTTCTTCACTTTTAGCCATTTCTATTTGAAGCTAAAACTATATTTAAAATTATGGAATTTAGACAATTGCATTTTGGGTAAGTCCTTCTCTTAGGTAAATATTGGGTGAAGATGAGGGCATTAGCAACCTGTTACAATGATTTTCAGCCTTACTTGGTGTTCTTGATCTGTATGGGCTACGAGAACGGATTGGCCAGCCATTAATTAACCAATCTTCCAACCGCAAAGTCCCTATCTGAATTTCCTCTACTCCAAATAATTTTATTTCTTGTTCTGTAGCTTTTCTTCTTTCAATAGAAATGTCACCATCTAAGTCTGTTGTCAGATAATCTAAAATACAACTTGCATATACATAATAAAAATCCATTGTATTATTATCTTCCATACCTTCTTCTTGGGTTACTTCTCTTTCTATTTGATCATTATTTTTACCTTGAGTTGAATCCACATATCGATGACCACAAGCAATGAGAGTTAACGGTAGAATGACTGATAAGAATCTATTTCTCATTCAAAAAAGAAAAACTAGTCATTTATAAGAATTGTTGCAAAATTTAGATAAGTGTTTCATTCAATCCTTCCAAAGCAATTCCATTGACTCCTTCCTTGATGTAGTTTGATTCGAGTGCAAATCCAAGATTTTCTCCACCGCCAATCTTGAAATTATTTATTCCTATGACTTTTCCACTAGTGTCTATTAACGGCCCGCCAGAATTTCCTGGATTCAATGCCGCATCAGTTTGTATGTATGCCTCCAGATTATTTGCCCCTTCCCTATGAACCGCTGAAACTATTCCTTCTGACACCGAGAATTGCAGCCCAAGGGGATTTCCTATTGCAATGACTTTTTCCCCCACCTGAACATCATCTGAATCAGCAAGCCTTAATGAATCATAATTTCCAGAAATCTTCAAAAGGGCAATGTCAAGATTTGTATCATATCCAATAAAGGTTACCTGATGGTTTTGGCTGTCCGAAGTAACTATTGTAGCTGCTTTTGCATTCTGCATAACATGATAGTTTGTAACCACGTAACCGTCATCAGTAATCAAGAATCCCGTTCCCTGTGAAACATCTGTTTTTATTGTCACGACCCCAGTAACTACTTCTTCTATAATTCCTGAAAAGTCAGCGCTGGCCGAAGCCTTCAAAGAGCTTAACTCACTGCTTAATGAACCAACCTTAATGTCAAGAGCTTTGTTCGCTTCAGAAATGCTGCTTGAAAGATCATTTATTTTAGACTGGGTATCTGCCTGCAATTCATCTATCTTTCCATCAAGTTGATTGTAGTCATATTCCTGTTTTGCAAGAATCAGATATATGAAGACACTTGATGCTATTATGTAGATCAATACTATCGTGGTGAAACTTCCAATAAGCAACTTGTGTTTTGTTTTTAACGCCATTTTATGGGAAGCTATTAAATCTTTATTAAGTTTTTGAATATTGATTGTAAACACCAATTATGCAACAACCTGCAAAGGGGAGAACTTTTAAAAGAAAACTAAGCTTTATTCTTAAAGGTCTGTAAGTCAATGGATAGACTATCTGGCTTCGGAGAATTAGATTGAAGTAACCGGACAATGGGGGTTCGAATCCCTCCAGACCTATATGTTTTTATAATTAATTTTTGTTTTACTAAAATGAAATTTACAAAAGAGGTTTTGTTCACATCATTTATTCTTACCGGTGCAACACTTGGGGCAGGAATCCTTGCGTTACCATATGTTTTTTCCCAAGCTGGATTTTCAATTGGAGTTTTTTGGCTACTATCCATTGCAGCATTAATGATTTACATAAACTTGTGTTTTGGAGAAGTTACTTTAAGGAACAAGAAA
>CAZIET010000021.1:0-3713 GCA_964538405.1 Candidatus Woesearchaeota archaeon | reverse complement strand
TTCATCACCTTCTTGGTTACGCAGAAATCTATTTGGGCGCGAATGGAAAAAGAATAATGTTTTTCGCAACTGTATTTGGTATTTACTCTGCTTTATTGGCGTACCTAATTGGTGAAGGGCAGAGTCTCTCCACCTTGTTTTTTGGCAATCTTGATTACTCCATTTATTTTGGAATTGGATTTTGGTTTTTGATGACCTTTTTATTGTCAGAGAAGGCAAGGAACTTGAAAAAAATTGAATCTTTTGGAGTAACTATCATCGTTTTAGTAATTCTTGTATTGTTGTTCCAATCTTTTGATCAAATAAATTTAAACAATCTGTTATATGTTGATACAAATAATTTTTGGGTTCCGTTTGGGATTGTGCTCTTTGCCTTGTTGGGTTTTAGTGCAATTCCTGAAATGAGGATTGAGCTAAGAGGTAAGGAAAAATTACTTAGAAATGCAATTGTTCTTGGAACTGCTATCCCTGTAGTTTTGTATTTCATATTCACATTCGTGTTTGTGGGGGTTTTAGGAAAGGATATAGTGCAGGTTTCTACCATTTCATTTGGGGTTATTGCAATTGTTTTAGGAATTTTTACAATGTTTGGGAGTTATTTTGTGCTGAGTTTTGCATTAAAGGACATATTCTTGTATGATCTGCATAAGAAAGGCTTAATCTTTATTAGCGTTTCAGTTTTGCCTTTGTTGATTTACTTGTTAGTTGCCTTCTTAGACATAGTTAGTTTCATTCAAGTTCTTGAGATTGGAGGAATTATCTCTGGGGGAATAACTGGAATCATGATCATGCTAATAAATATGAAGGCAAAGAAGAAAGGAAACAGAAAATCCGAGTATTCAGTTCCTATAAATTGGATAATTGTTGCAGTTTTGAGTGCTGTTTGTATTGCCGGAATGGTCTTTGTGTTTATCTGAAAAGATTTATAAATAATTGTGCATTGATAGTTTGCAATGAGGTTGCGTGTTAAAGATTTTATTGAAAGTAATTATTAAAGATATGTAATGGTACTTAGCATCAACGCACAATAGATGAAGGCAAAAAAAGAGGCGGTAAGCGATTTACTTAAGAAGAATCCTATGGGATTGACAATTGTAGAAATTTCTAAGCTGTTGAAGATCTCTAGAAATACTGTTGCTGTTGCTCTCGCTGAATTGAAGGGCGAGGGAAAAATCACAATAAGACCGGTAGGAAAGGCAAAATTACACTACTGGAGGCAAAAATGAAAATAAAAACCAATGTCATAATTGTCATTCTGGCGCTGATTTTATTGATGAATGTAATGTCTGCTACCCTTAATGTTCAGCTCTCAGACAGAGGATCAAATGTAAAATACAAAAACAACAACAGCCTGATTAACGGAACTAGCTTAACTGTCACGATTTACGATGCAGCCTCTGGAGGAAACATGATATACAATGAGTCTTTTTCAAGCATAATCACAAACGGCTCGTGGAGGGTTATGCTTGGGTGGAACTCATCAAATCCGCTTCCGCTTAAATTCAACAAGGCTTACTACAAAGACTATAAGATTAACGGGGAAGACATAAACTTCACAAATTCAACAGGGGGAACCACAGACAGGCAGTTGTTTTATTCGCCGCTCGGGGACATTGATTATGGAGATATAAACCATTCATCAAACATAACTGCCGCAGCATTTAACTCAACAGGAAGTATATTTTCACAGAACAATAATTTATCATTAGGATATTTCTATGCCACTAACGGTTCTGCATGGAGCAATACTGGAAATTATTCAAACTTTTCAACAATTGTTTATGGATATGCAATCAACGGCTCAACTTGGAGTTCCAATTATTCAAACTTCAGCGTTGGTTGGAATTATGCAACAAACTCCACTGGAGATTTAGCTTGGAGCACAGCGTACAACGGAACTCTAGCAAAAACAGACGCAGCTAACACGTTCGGGAATTTTAATCAAACGATGAACGGAACTACTTTCTTTTTATGGAGTTTGTTGAACAGAATAGGTATTGGAACAACAACTCCACAAAATGTTTTGAATGTGGTGGGGGACATTAATGCTACGACGAGTATATTTTCGCAGGGAAATAATTTATCACTGGCATACTTTTATGCAATAAACAACACATGGGATGCGAACTATTCAAATTTCTCTAGAATATACGGAAATGTTACAGATTACAATGCTTCATGGACTTCAACAACAAATACAACTTATCACACCGGATATTTGTATGCCACGAACGGTACTTATTTGCTGAAAACAGGGGATAACGGAACAGGAGAGTACAATTTCAATGATGGGTGGCAAAGTGGAGGATTAACAATTAAGAATGGAGATTTGTATGCGCAGGCGGTTTATGTTTACAACATCACAAGCTTGGCTGTGAATAATTTAGCTGTGAATGGAAGTTTGTTACCTCAGCAAGGATGGAATAATACTTTTGATGTCGGTAATGGAACTTACGCATGGAAAAACTTGCATTTGGGGGGGGATGCAAACATTGTTGGAAATATTCTTTCTGCAGGGCGCAATCTCACTATTGGATATGATTATGCCTTGAACGATTCATTATGGACTCTTAATTATTCAGATTTTCTAACAACAAGAAATTATGCGCTTAATGATAGTTTATGGACATTGAATTATTCAAACTTTTCAAGAATATACGGAAATGTTACAGATTACAATGCTTCATGGACTTCAACAACAAATACAACTTATCACACCGGATATTTATATGCAACGAATGGGACGTATTTGATTACAGAGACAAACTGGAATGCCAATTATTCAAATTTCTCAACACTATATGCAAATCAATTAGGAAATGCAAGTGCTAGTGGAATTTCATGGGCTACAGCAAACAACGGAACATTGCTAAATTATAGCAATGCATTAAACGGAACACTTTTACAGGGTTCAAATGTAACCTATGCTTATTCTTTGAATGCTTCTCTTTGGTCATTAAATTATTCCAACTTTTCTACACTATATGCAAATCAATTAGGTAATACCTCTAGTGGAATTTCATGGGATACGGCATACAATGGCACTTTGGCAAAGACTGATGCTGCTAACACGTTCGGGAATTTTAATCAAACGATGAACGGAAGCCTTTTGACAATAAATTCAACATATAGCAGAGTTGGAATTAACAGTTCAACACCTCAAAACATCTTGAATGTAGTTGGAGACATCAACGGCACAACTGGAATATTTTCACAAGACAAGAATTTATCTGTGGGATATGATTATGCAACAAATAATACTTGGAATGCAAACTACAGCAACTTTTCAAACATATATGCATATACCCAAAATGGAACATTAATCTCGTGGAGTAATGCCATTAACGGAACGCTAGCGTCTTGGGCTAATGTCATTAATGGAACCGTAATTCAAGGCAATAATGCAACCTACGCTTACTCTCTAAATGATTCCTTATGGAGTGCCAGTGCTAATTACTCCAACTTTTCGACAATTGTTTATGGATATGCCATTAATTCTACAGGGGGTGGAGTCAATTATTCAAATATACTGAGCAATCAAACTTTTAATTCAACATTCGGATATTTTAATGTGACAAATCAGACATCAAGCGTCTTTATAGTAAATGATACTGGGGCTTTTGTAAATGGTTCAATAATTAATTTCAATATTTCAAACATAATTTATCCATATGCTGTAAATGGCTCTACCTTTGCATTGAACTATAGCAATT
>CAZIET010000020.1:2767-11417 GCA_964538405.1 Candidatus Woesearchaeota archaeon | reverse complement strand
AAAGAACAATATGTGTGTCAATCCCTGAATAAGATAAATTCCCCTGAATCCTCCTCTTATTGCCAAATCAACCATGTTTGTTGATCCTATCCAGAATGCAAAACCGGAAATGGGTTGCCCATTTACAAATCTTCCAAGAAAATCAAGGTTTGCCGCAAATTTTCCAAATCCGGTGCATGTTCCCCCCGAAGCGCATTGTATTGCTGCATTTTCAAATATGCCCGCGAACAATTGCAAATTGGCCACTAAAGCAGCAGTCAAAATAACTGGAATAACTGAGGTGTAAAAAAACTGCAATGGGTATTTTATTGCATATCCCCTTATTCTGCTGAATGACAAAGGAATCTCTACCTTCAATGATTGCGCCCAAACAACCATCAAGAAAATGATTATTGTAATAATGATTGCGGCAAATGCGCTCCAGAATTCTACAGAATATCTGTTGATTACCGATTGCACTAGGACTAAAACCTTACCAGAACATGCGACATTTCCAAAATTGATAAGACAATTTTCTCCTTGCTGATTTACAAACTGGAATGCGCTTGTTACCAATCTCCAGCTTACTCCCGCTCCAATGAACAGGCTAACTCCGGATCCAAATCCCCATTTGCTTGTTATTCCATCCATGTAAAAAATTGCCAAACCACCAAGAATTAGTTGAGATATGACTATTATGGTAAACCCTGGCGCGGCTTCCAGTCCTTGCATCAAAACATAAACTAGTGCTTCAAATACTATGAAGAATAAAATCAATATTTTCTGAACTCCTTGGAAAAATTTCTTTCCTTCTTCGGTTGTTGTGTCAATGTTAAGGATTTTTGATCCTGTAAGCAACTGCAATATAATGGAAGCCATGACTATAGGACCTACTCCAAGGGAAATTATGCTTCCGAAATCAGTTCCGAGAATTATTGCGAGATATTCGAATCTTTCCAATGCATTGTTGGACAATCCAAAAAGAGGGATGTTCGCTAAGACGAAAAAAGCGACAAGCACAATTAATGTCCATTTAAGTTTTGTGCTGAAAGCAAGCTTTTTTTCATCAGGTTTTTTGACTTCTGGAATGTAAGTCAGAATGTTTCTTAAGTCCATTTCAATATTCTGATTTTACTATTTAAATTAGTTCCTAAAACTGAATTTCTCCACCTTTTTGTTTCACTTTTTCAACTGCAGACTGCGAAGCCGAATTTGCTTTTATTATCAATTTCTGTTTTACTTCTCCTTCTCCGAGTATTTTGTAATCTTCTAAATTAATTTCAATTCCTTTATCCGTTTTTTTTGCAATTCCTGCTTTCATGTATTTGTCAAGATTGAATTCAACTGCTCCAAGGTTTATTCTTTTTCTTTTGTCTCTCTTTGTTCCCTTGCTTGTTATTCCCTGCTTTCCAAAGTAGCCATGTCCGAATAATTTCTGTACTAATGTTTTTTTGTGGTCTGCCCTCTTTCCTGTTCCACTCATTCCCCCGCCACCATGATGTCCGGATTTCTTGTGCTTTTTTCTTGAGCCATACCCGTGGGTACCCATTCCTCTTCCATGCATTCTCGTTGATCTTTTACGTTTTTTTGTTTTTTTCATGCCGCTCTCCTTAAACCTTCTTCAAAGATTTGATTTAAATATTCTATTTGTGAAGAGGTTAGTTCATCTTTTAATCTATGTACTTCAATTCCACTTTCAAATCCAAAATTTTCATACCACAAAAAAGGGCTCGGATGGCAATATACTACTATCTTTCCCTCTTTTGTTTTACCTGCAAAAACATAGCCTTCAGAAGCATCAATTTCTTTTGATTCTTGAGTATTATTTACTTTAAACCCTATATATGTTCCCCTAAATTTTCTATAATATGTAGCTAATACTGCATTTCTAGTCTCAATCAAATCGAAGGATTCTCCATGTTTAGGGATTATTCTTGTCATTTTACAACATCCTCATTACTAAATCATTTATTTTTTCCCTATTATTTCCTAAAACTCCTTTAGGATAATGAAGTTTGCTGTGAATTCCCTTTCTTGGCGGATGTAATCTGAAGAATGGTTTTAAATTCAATTCTTCAAATGACTTCCCTTTCTTTATTTCTTCAGCAGCTTTCTTTGTATCAACCTTTTTCTTTTTGTCAATCAATTGCCCTCTTTTTGCAAGAAGTTCTTCAAAAGTTTTGTCGTTTATTTCCCCAAAAGCAACATGGTCCTTTACCTTTTTCAACATTCCAAGATTCTCTTTTGTTGGATTTATCACAACACAAGTGTATTTTTTCATCAACCTCATTCTGTTCAAAGTTTCAACTATGTTTCTGTCAAGTCCGACTTCTCCTCGAATTCTTATTATGCAGATCATTTTCTATTTGTTTTTTTTAATGCATCAATTGCAGCTTTTACTAAATTGAATGTTGTTCTTTTCTTTCCGCTAGTTCTCGTGTAAATATCTTTTATTCCGGCAAGCTTCAGAACTTTTCTTAATTCGCTTGCAGCAACAAGTCCCGTTCCTTGTGGCGCTGGAATCAAAACCACTTCAATGCTTCCTGCTCTTCCCTTTACTTTGAATGGAACAGTGTGCAATTCGTTGCATGAGCAGTCAAAGCTCGCGCAGGCCCTCGTTACTTTAATCACATTCAATTTTGCCTTTCTTATTGCCTTTTCTCTTGCAGGCAATGTTTCCTTTGCTTTTCCTGCGGCAACCCCAACATGTCCGTTTTCATCGCCAACTATCGCAAAAGTGGAGAATTGTGGAACATTTCCTTCCTTTGTTTTTCTTTGAGTCTGTCTCCAAATCCTTCTTTTTCCTCCGCCGAATTTTCCCTTTGCCTGTCCTATGTTTGACAATTCGCTTTTTATATTCATGAGTGAATCAACAATCTCGCTTTCCAGGATTTTTCTTCCGTTGTCAAGAATTTCATCAATGTTTTTGATTTTTCCATCTTTTACCTCTCTTCCCAGTTTTGTTTTTGGTTCCCATCCGATTACCTTACTCTCTTCTTTTTTCTCGGGTTTGGTTTCTGGAGTTTTAACTGGAATGGCAAGTATTTCTTTTTCAATTCCCTGTATTGCTGCTTTTTTAGGCATTTTTTTCTATGTTTGATTTAATTTTGTTGAAAAAGCTTGTGAAGTCTTTCTTTAAGTTCTTTCCCATTATTCTTGCTTCTTCCGGAAAGACTTTTGGATCATGGGGAATATTGACTCCCGCGTCTATAACCCCCTTTACAAAGGAGTATATTTTTGATTTCTGTATCGCTCTCATCATTCCGAAATCCGCTATTGGAGATTCCATTTCAGATTTTATGATTTTTTTGCCAATCAGGAATCCAGTCAGATAAGATGCAGGTATTGACTTTAAGCTGTTTTGGAATTCACTTGGCCAGCCATGTGCAAGCAAATCTTTTGAATTAACCCCGATTTCAATTTTGTCCTGGGTTTCCTTGCTTGTGACATATTGTCCGATTATGTATCTGTTTGTCTTTCTCAAAACAAGTCTTGGTCTCCTGCTTTTCAGCAACTCAAGCCTTTTTCCATAGTCCGTTTTGAATTCTTTTCTTCTTCGTTTTTGTGTTCTCATTTTTCCAGTCCTGCCAGATATTCTTTTAAATTGGCTTTGCTTTTGAAAAATCTGTTTCTGATCTTTTTTCTTACATCAAGATAAACTTCTCTTGAAACTTTTCCTGTGTTTTTCATTTCTTTTATGTAGCCTCTTAGTTTTCTTGTGAGTATCATGTATTCTCTCTTAGTGTTTCTGACTTTCTTTCTTATGTTTCCAGCACTCCTGCTTTTTCTTCTTACTTTTTTCCTGCTTCCTTTTATGTTTTTTATTGTGATCGCCCCCTCATTCATCAAATCCCTCATGTCCTGTTTTGTGATTGCTTCCTTTATTTCATTTATTCTTGAGGGTATGAAAACGATTCTTCCTTTTCCAACGTTGAAAGTTCTTGCTGCCAGTTCTTTCTTTTTACTTAGATTCATTTTTCTTTGTCAAATTCTTCAGGAATTTCTCCACGTTTAGATTTTGAATTACAATTTTCAATTCTTTTGCTTTTTTGGCGATTTCCGACTTTTTCTTTTTTCCGACTTTTGCAATTATTGCCGCTTGGTCTTTTGTCAACTTTTCTAATTCTTTTATATTGTATATCATGACTAATTTTTTCCCTTCAAACATATTTTGTTCGTTTGGCGAATTTTTGTAGCCTATTGTTACGGGCATTGTGTATCCTCTTCTCTTTTCTCTCAATTTGTTATGTCTTCCAGTAGGATTTCTCCAAGATCTCTTGCTTTTCTGGGTTCCTCCTAATTTTGGATACCTATTGTAAGTTCTTCTGAGGAATTTTGGTTTTTTCATATTTTTACTCCTGCCTTTTCTGTGATGAAAATTCCGTCTTGGAAGACCCTTCTGTCTCTCATTCTTATTCTTGTGACTCTTTCCAAATCTGCCGCAGTTTGTCCGGCAACTTCTATATCTGTTGCCTTTACTATGATTACATCCCCCTTTACTTCGATTTCCGCTTCTGGAGATACCTCCGTAATTCTGGGAATCTTTTCTCCAAGGAAATTCTTTATGGTTACTTTTCCTTTCTGGACTTCCACAGTGATTGGAAAGTGGCTTGAACATACTTTCAATTTGTATTCATACTTATTTTGAACTCCTATTATCATGTTCTTTAAGTGTGCAGCAATCGTATTTGTCATTTTCTTTTCCTTCTTTGTTGATTTTTTGTTTCCGATTATTATTTTGTTTCATTCTAATTTGAATGTAAGGTTTCTTATGTTGAATTTTCTTGTAACTTCCCCCTCTTTTCCTTTTACAGAAACTGTATTTCCATGAATATTTACTTCAACTCCTTCCGGAATTATGACTTCTTTGAAAATTTCCTTTCTCATTTTATAAGCCCACCCAATTTAGTTTTTGATCTGCATTGAAATTTTTATAAGCCTTATCTGAAGGTTTTAGTGCTACTCCTTTTTCCACCCTTAAGGCATATCCAGTTCCTCTTGGAGTAATGGTATAATTATTATGATGAACCTCGTTTGAATCTCCGCTTCTTTCTAATGTCGTAATAAATGTGGATTTTTCTCCATATTTCCCTCTCGCAGTTACTAATTCTCTTCCACCATCATGGGTTAGAACATCTCCTACTCGTAATCCTAACATTTCTAACAATTTCCTTTGTTTCTTTGTTCCTTTGAGTTTTAACTTGTCTAAAGTCATTTTAGTAGAAATAAGCGATTAAGCTTCCTCCTTTCCCTTGTTCTAAAGCTTCCTGGTGTGTCATCAATCCTTTGTTTGTGGATATGATTATTGTTCCAACATTTCTTGCAGGAAGATACCTTCTTACGTACTTTTTTTCAAGCATCTCTTTTGTTGCCGTTAATCTTGGCTTTATTGCCTTACATTCAGTTAGATTTCCAATTGTGACTTCTATTTCTTTTTCTTTGCTGTCTATCTTGTATTTCTTTATGATTTCTTTTTGCTTCATTATCTTCAAGATTTCTATTAGTAAGTTTGACATTCTGGTGATTTTCACACTATCTTTTCTTGCCTTCTTGGCATTCTTTATCATGTTCAATCCGTCTGCTATTGTATCTTGTGACATTTTAGTTGTATTTTGTAAAGCCGATCTCAGAAGCGATCTCTCTGAAACAGTGCCTGCATAGGTTTAATCCGTATGATTTGTTGTGTGCCCCGAATCTTCCACATCTCTCGCATTTCTTTGCTGCAATTCCTATCTTTCTTTCCTTTGGTTTGTTATGTTTTATGAATTTTTCCATTACTGCTGGCTTTGATTTCAATTGCTTCAACATTTTCTTCCAATCGCTTGCTGTCATTTTAATTTAATCCTCCTTTCTTAGGCAACCTTGATTCCAATAAATCTTCTACTATTCCATCTAAAATTTCTACTAATTCTTCTTTTCCATAGTTAAGTAAAACTAACCTATAAGTATCATGATAAGTTCGTAAATGCATATCTACTCCTTCTTGATCATTTAACTCAGCCAACCTTTCTGCAAATGCTACTGACATTCCTGCTCTTACTATTTGATTCATTCTATAACTATCTGAACTAATTCTCTCAATCATTTTATCTGAATTTTGTCTGGAAGTTTTCTTCCATGAATTTAATTATTTCTTCTCGAGTGATTTTCTGTCTGGCAGGAATTTTTCCTCTCTTTATCTTTCTTATTCCCACTCTCCTTCCATCTCTCTTGAATGCAACTGTGATATCCAATCCCATTATTCCAATGTCTCTTTGGTATTCCATTCCTGGGATTTCGATGTATTCCTTTATTCCAAATGTGAAATTGTTTGTGCTGATTTGTTTTTTTCTTAATTTGTTGTCTATTGCTGTAAGCATTCTTTTCAAGATTTCTTCTGGTTTCTTTCTTATTGTAACAACTGCTCCGACTTCAAGATTTGGACGAACTCCGAAATTTGGAATTCTTTTTCTCGATTTCATTTTGGCAGGTTTTCTTTTTGAGATTAGCGCAAGCAATTTAACTCCCTTTTCCAATTTATCTGCTGTTCCGCCAACACTTAGGACTACTTTCTCTATCTTCATTCGTTTATTCATTTTCCACCACCATAAGCTGTTTAATTAAAACGTTAAATGTTCCTTCTTTTGAGCTTAATTCTGCGATTTTTGTCTTTGAATCTATTTTGTTTATTGTTCCCTTTTTCCCTGCGTGTTTTCCATTGGTGACATAAACATGGACTTTTTCTTTCAATTCAAGGCATTTCTCTATTTTTCTGTCCTTCAAGTTTATTACAAGAGAATCATTTGTCTTGCATTTAACCGTTGAAACAAAATTATATCCATCACTCAGGTTTAATTGAGTTTTATTTCCATTCAGTGTTTTTTTGTTTATTACTTTTGCAGTCTTTTTCATTGATTGAGATTCGGTTATTTTATTCAGTGTGAACTTTCCATTGCTGGTTAATTCAACCCTGTAATTTTCTTTTGCTGGAAGCAATGTGATGACATCAAATAAAGATGTATTTTGAGCTTCATCCAACACAGGTTTGTGATTCAAAAGAATGTTTCTCATCATTACTATCCTTTTCACTTCTTTTCTGTTTTGTGCTAGTTTCAAAACGTCTCTAAGTATTACAAGAATCGGAATTCCTTTGTCAATTTCAGATCTGGGTCTGACTACATAAGTCGTGCCTTTTCTTGGAATTGGCCAGTTCTTAGGAACTTGCTGTCTTTTGAGGTGCATTTTTCTTCTCCGTTTTGTTTTTATTTGATTTTTCTGCTATTCTGTTCTTTCCTTCCATGTTTAATTCGATTATCTGCAAGTTTGATGGCCGAAGTCTTACATTGACTTTTGATCCATCTCTCTTCATAACTTGGATTCCTTCCATCATAATTTTTGACCTTTTAACACTTACTTCTGTGATTTTTCCCTGTTTTCCATAGTACTTTCCCCTCATTACTTTTACAGTGTCTCCTCTCTTGACTGGAACGTTTCTCTTTCCATATTTTTTCCTTAAGTCTTTTGAAAGATTTACGCTCATGAATTTCTTTCTCAAATGCATTGGAGCGTTAGCTAAATATTTCCTTTGCTTTCTAGGTTGACTGCTTCCTTTCCATGCCTTTGAAAATTTGTTTTTCATTTTAGTATATTGATTGTGCGATTTTAGCTACTTGAGCCCATCTTTCCATGACTTCCCTTGCGACAGGACCTTTGATTTGCGTTCCTTTTGGATTTCCTTTGTCATCTTTCATTATTGCGACTGCATTGTCTTCAAATGCAACTCTTTCTCCATTCAATCTTCTGTATGGTTTTTTCAATCTAATCACAATTGCATCGAAAACTTTTCCTTTCATTTCAGGATTTCCTTTTCTTACACTGACTTTTACCCAATCTGCGATTTTAGCAGACATTTGTCTTCCTTTTCTTCCCTTTCCCCTCTTAACTCCGACTATCTTTGCGATTTTTGCCCCTGAATTGTCCGCAACAACGCAGTATGCTCCAAGGTTCAATGCATTTGTCGCTCTTGCGCTTATTGCTTTCATTTTTTGATTCCAGCTGCATTTAATTTCTTGTCATATTCATTAAAGAAGTAATTTTCAGGGAAAACATGCTCATCTGTATATGTGATGGTATTATCACCAAAGTAGTCATATATCCTTGTTACTATTAAACCTGGACCCCTTATTAATGTCCATATACTAAATCTGGTAGTATCTCCTTCAACTTTTTCAACTAACTCTAAAGGATCTGCATCATCAAATCTTATAACTTTCCCTTCTAATTGTCTTAAGCTGTCTTTTAAGAGTTTCATTTTTTATCTCCTGAATTTATTTTGTCCATGACTACGAAGTGGATTATTTTGCTCAATGGCCTGCATTCTGTTACACTTATCAAATCTCCAATGTTGATTTGGTTTGCAATGCAATCTGGAAGTCTTGCGTGAATCTTTGTTCTTGTTTTTTGGTATCTTTCATATTTTCTTACGTAAAGTGTTCTTTCGAACATGATTACAACTCTCTTTGGGAATTTCTTTATCACAGTTCCTTCAAATGTTCTTCCTCTCGCTCTTAAGCTTCCATGGAATGGGCATTTTTCATCATGGCAGTCGTTTTTTATGGCTTCGACTATCTCTTTGTTGCCGATACCTTTGGCTTTTCCTTCCATTTGTGTTTCCATTTTCATTTTGTGTATT
>CAZIET010000020.1:0-2737 GCA_964538405.1 Candidatus Woesearchaeota archaeon | reverse complement strand
CAAGGTATTTAATCGTCCATGAAACGACGGTATAATCCAAGCTTCATCAAGGCTGCCTTGACCTTCTTGGAGTGGTCTCCCTGCAATTCGACTTCGTTGTCCCTGAAGGTTCCTCCGCAGGCCAGTTCGTTCTTCAGGCCTTTCGCGACCTTCTTGATGTCGATTCCCTTGTCGAATCCACCCACTATCGTCACTATCTTCCCATACTTCTTCTTGTCCAAGGTCACTTGGATTTTCTGCGTGCTCTTTACGATCTGTTCACATACACAGGCTTGCATTGGCAAGCCGCATTTTGGGCATATCTCCATGTTATTTATTTAGTGTCAGTATTTTTGCTATCGTTTGTTTAATTTGTTGAGTTTTGGTATTTGTCTTTGAGTTTTTTGTCCTTGATTTTACCAACTCAAGTCTCAAATCTTTCAGCTTCTTTTCCTTGTCTTCTTTGCTTAAGTTTTTCAGTTCACTTGTTTTTACCATTTTGATTCTCCTCCGATGCCTTTCTTGAAAGCATCGCGTTTTCTTTTGCTTTTATTTTGTTGATCATTTCATCATCAATTACTATTTTATCTTTTAGTATTGCATGAGGGGAAAGAATACTTACTTTTACTCCAACTGTTCCCGGTTTTGTTTGCGCAACTGCCTGTGCCCTGTCAACAACTTTTGCGCTGTCTCCTGTTTTCTTCAGATAGCCCTGAGCGAATCTCCATGATTTTGCCCTTGCCCCTGGAAGCTTTCCTCCAAGCCTTATTTCTGCTCCAAGCGCTCCTGCATGCATAATCCTTTGCAATGTTTTGTATGCAATGACTTTGAATTTCAATGGCCCAAAGTTCTCTATGGATAGAGCAATATCATCAGCCATTATCTGTGCGTCAAATTCCGGCTCTCTAATTTCACTTATTTCAACATAGGGATTTTCCAGGCTGAATCTTTTTTTCAATGTGTTAGTTAATTCTTCAATTCTTTCTCCACCTCTACCAATAACCATCCCTGGTTTGTTTGTGAAAATTACAACTTTTTCTCCTACCGGTGTGTATTCTATTTTTATCTTGCTTATTTTTCCTTTTCCGAGAGAACTTTTTATGTATTCCTTAATTTCATATTCGTCTTTCTTGAATTTTACAACTTTTCTTTCTTCCATTTTATAATTCTGCCTCCAATAAATTATGATGTTGAATTTTTCCTCTTAATGCTCCAGGAAGTCTAACAGTATATTCTGGTTCAACCATATATCTCGTTTCTGGTATGAATGTAGAAAAACTTACTGTACCCATTTGAACAACCATTGTGTCAACTCTTGGTACGGGAGAAAGGACTACATCATAAACTATTTCTGAAGTAACTATATCTGGATTAGGTTCTTCCATTCCAACCCTATATCCCCCCTTAACTTTTATATGGTCTCCAACATGAATCTCTCCCCTTTTTGCTAAGTCACACAAATCTTTTACACTTAATATCTTTTCATTTTCCATTTTATTTTTTCATCTCCGGTTTGCTTGCAGCAGCCAATATAACATATGTTCTTTTTCTTCTGACGCTTCCACCCCTACCGAAAGGTCTTGCCGTGTTGCTTGCGCTTGCTTTTACTATGATTGGATTTTCTATTTCGTTGACATTAGCATTTGCTGAGAGTGATTTCAATAGTCTTATGAATTCATTTGAAGCGTTCTTTGGGTATCTTCCACCCATCATTCCTTTCTTGTGTGGAATTTGTCCCCTCATCGGAATTGCTCTTTTCTTTACAGTAACTTCCTGAAGTTCTGTTATTGCCTTGTCTATTCTCTTTCCTTTTATGAATCTGCATATTTCAACAGATGTCTTTGTTGACATTGGAACTCCGATTCCTTTTACTGTTGCTTCTGTTTTTTTCTTGACTGGTTTTTTTGTAACTGTTTCCTTCTTTGTTTCTGTTTTTGGAGTTTCAACTACTTCTTTCTTTTCTTCTACTTTTTCAGTTTTTTGTTTTTCTTCTGCCATTTTTATTTAGCCTTGGCCTTGCTTCCCTTTGTAGCACCGATTCCGGCTTTTCCATGCTTTACTTTATTTCTTGTTGGAGCGAATTCCCCAAGTTTGTGTCCCAGCATTTCTTCTGTGATGTCTGTTGGAGTGTAATTTCTTCCTTGATGGATTTGTATTCTCATTCCAACCATTGATGGGACTATTACAAGATCTCTTTTGTGAGTCTTGATTGGTTTGTTTTTTGCTTGAGTTTCTTTTGACCTATGAACAAAATTTTCTATTTCCTGGAAATGCCTCAAAACAAATTTCTTTGGTCTTGCTTTCAGATATTTTGCAAATTCACGAATATCAAGAGCCTTTAATTCTTCCATTGATTTTCCCTTGTATCGGAATTGCTTCTTTTCTGTTTGTGTTTCGTCTGCCATTTTATACTCCAAAAACCATTGCGGTTCTATACTTTAATTCCCCCGTACCTTGAACGTAAGTCATATTACTTCTTTTATCCAAATGTGTTGCTTGATGCTTTAATCCTGATTGTTCAGCCATTCTAATAAATTGTTTATTTACATTCTCCGTGCCGCTCCAATAAAATACATATTGACCTCCACTTGCAAGCATTGAAGCAAGCCTTACAAGTCTTCTTTGCACCAAATCTCGATTATCATCCAGAGGAGAATGTGTTTTCATTATTACTTCATGGGGCCCCAATAAACTTCCTACAGTAAATAATATATCAGCTTTCTCTTCTAGGCAATAATCATCATGAGAGCTAACTTGG
>CAZIET010000019.1:0-11571 GCA_964538405.1 Candidatus Woesearchaeota archaeon | reverse complement strand
GATTATTTTCTTTGCTTCCTTTATTTCTGCTTTAGCAATTGAAACAAAATCTCCGATTCCTGTTTTTGCATTTCTTCTTATGATTCCATCAATTCTTATGATTCCTTCCCCCACATCTGTGGGATAAGCGCGATCAACAATTGCAACTGTTTCCCTGTTTCCTTTTATTAGGACAACATCTCCTCTTTTGATATCCAATTCTTTCATTATTTCAGAATCAATTCTGGCAATACCTTTATATGCATCATCCGGAATTGCTTCAACAACTTTAAGTCTTATTGGTTTTGTGGCCATTTTTATTCTTTTTTCCTCCTTGCTATTGCAGTGATATCCTCACCGAAATTAATTGACAACTTTCCCATTTCCTCGAAGCATAATCTTACCATCTCATCCATGATTTTTTGCTGAGTGTTAATAAATGAAACTATTTCTTTAGGGATTGAGACTGCATAGCTGTTTCCCACAAGCCTCATTTTTACGTTGAATTCTTTGTTCTTTAAATTTATATATTTATTGTAGTTTTCTTCATCAACAGGATGCAGTACTTTTTCATTGCAGTTTGGGCAGATTACCGCTCTTATAATGAATCCGTTCTTTGATATATTTGCTTTGTTCATTTCCATACTACATTTGCTGCATAAGATCTTGTTATCGAATATGTCTCTCATTTTAGTGTATACCTGCTTGTATATACATCATGTGGCTACTATTTAAATATTTCTATACTTTCGATAATAGATTAGAAAAAATTTACAAGGAATTACACATCTTCAATTTCATTAAGAATTCTTTTCATTTCCTTGATAACATGCGCAACAGTTTCCTGTTCGGTAGCGCGGGGATTTCTTTCCTTGTATTTCATTGCAGCTGCAGCGCCAGCAACAACCGCTCTTTTTACCATTTCTTTTTCAGCCATTGAGAATACTAAAATACAAAGTTTAAAAATATTTATGTGAAAAAATCATAATAAATTGATAGTACATATATATTTTTAAAAGAGGACCAATTAAAGAGATAATGAAAAGAAGAGACTTATTTAGATTAGTGGGGGGAATTGGTGCAGCCGCCGTCATACCTTCTCAAGCTCAAGCAAACGTAACTCCTCCCGTTGAGCCTCCTTATGAAGAACCTTTCCCTGGTTACAATGAATATGTAGATAGACTAAAAAAAGCTGTTGGAAACCAAGTTAGCGTTTGGGAAGGGTTTGGAGGCAGTGACAGGAAAAATTTAACAGGAATAGAAAGATTTGAGGGAGATGGTAAATTATTCCCACACAGAGTTTCATTCGGTGATGGCTCTGCCGTAAACCTAAAGAATCTTGTAGGAATTCTTCCAATAGATGGAGGAACACTAGATATATTTGAAGATCGAATGGGTATGCAAAACCCACAAACGCAATTGGAGTTATATCTTAATGTTCCAGCACGAAGAGCATTTAATCAAGGGATAAAAGCAATAATTGATAGAGACTATAATAGAAGATACGGAAAGGATTAACAAATGTTGGAGAATATGTTAGGCAATCTAATGAGGCACTGAGAAGAAGATAACAATCATTTAAAAATCTCTTTTGCCTTTTTCCAAAATGAGTCTTAAAGAAGAAGCAAAGAAATATTGGGATAAGTTCTGGTTTTTGCTTTGGAAAGATGACAGCTTCAGGGGTTGGGCTTTCTCGATAGTGTTTCTTATAATTTTCATAAAATTCATTTTCTTTCCAATGTTAAGTTTTGTTACAGGAACCTCCTTGCCTTTGGCAATTGTTGAATCTTGCAGCATGTACCATGAAGGCAATTTGCTTTCCAACTTTGATTCATGGTGGGAAAATAATGGAGAAAAATACTCTCAGTTCAACATAGAAAAATCTGGCTTTGAAGATTTTGGTTTTAGAAAAGGATTCAATAAAGGAGATATTTTATTCATAAGAGGAGTAAATCCAGACAAATTAGAAGTAGGAGATGTCATAGTATTTCAAGCAGGAATAAATCATCCGGTAATTCATAGAATAATTGGCATACAGGAACAAAATGGCGAGAGAATATTCTCAACAATGGGGGACCACAATATAGGGCAGCTGCAACAGGAAAAATCTATAGCAGGAGGCAGCATAATTGGAAAAGCATCAATAAAAGCCATGCCTTATTTCGGCTGGATAAAGCTGGTTTTCTTTGAAGGCATAAAATCTCCCTCAGAAAGGGGTTTTTGCTAACCAGAAATTATTTAAATTCCTTATAATTTAGGGTTAAAATGAAATTTTGTCCCAAATGTGGCTCGGTTCTTATACAAAAGACCAAAAACTTTGGTTGCCCACGATGCGGTTATTCCACGAAGGAAAAGATTAAAATCGGAACTAGCGAAAAAATAAACGAAAGGCACCAAGTAGTAGTCATGAAAGGAAAAGATACTGAAACCCTTCCTGTAACTGCAGAAACCTGTAAGAAATGCAAGAACAAGGAAGCATATTTCTGGGCCATTCAGACAAGGGCGGGGGATGAGGCAGAGACCAAATTCTTCAGATGCACAAAATGTGGAAACACTTGGAGAGATTATAGCTAATCAAAGGATATTTTCAAGTAGATAATTCTTTTTAAAGTAACAAAGAATCTAAATTTATGGCAAATCTAAGTGAAAAGGAAATTATACTTACCGCAGCACGATATGTAGTACTAAGTAAAAATAATAAAAATTTAGCTGGATTAATGGCGGGAGAACATCATTTTTTAATTGGAGGAGAATCAAGTGATGAGACTAGTAGATATAAGCCATGGTTGCTTAGGAGAGGATGGGCAATAGATATCTTGGCAGATAGAATGGAAGGAGGTGAAGCATTTGCGTTGTATATAGGTGGCTCACCTAATCAAGCAACTAATCCTAATATTTTCAAGTTAGTCCCATTCAATAGACAAGGCCTTACAGTATTACCTTCTTATAACAGAACAATAGATACTGATGCGCTATCAAAAATGGATTTTTCTGAAACCGAGACAGAAACTGGAACTGGTTTAGTGATAAAAGTGCCGTCTATTCAACAAAGGAGTTATATGGATCTCTTAAGGACTTCAGAAGGATTTAGAAGATATTCAGAATATGTAGATTTAACAGATAGTAGATTGCATCAAAAGGCAGTTATGAGTAGAATAGAAAGATTATTTAATACTCGTGATGATTTTGATATTGGAGATTAGGATAGTTAATATTTTAAACTAATTCTGACAAAAAGTATTAATGGCTCCGTAGCTCAGCCTGGTTAGAGCACTAGGGAAATTTAGCATAAAAGTTAGTTTTCGGTGAGACTCTTAATCTAGGTGTCGGGGGTTCAAATCCCCTCGGGGCCATTTCAAATGGAAAATAGAACTGATCAGATACTGAATTTTTTGAAAGAAATTGAAAAATACAAGACCATAAAAAGAAGACACTTCCTTTCTGATGGAAATAAAGAAAGTGATGCGGAACACTCATGGCACATGGCAATGTTTCTCGTTTTGCTTGAAAAAGAACTTCCAAAAGACCTTGATATGAAAAAAATGTTAAAACTGGCACTCATACATGATTTAGCGGAAATATACTCTGGTGATCCCTTTGCATTTGATACTGAAGGGAAAAAAGATAAGAAAGAAAAGGAAGGGGAAGCAGCAAGAAAATTATTTTCACAGTTACCTGAAGATTTAAACAAAGAATTAATGGATTTATTTAATGAATATGAAAAAAGAGAAACTAAAGAGGCACAAACAGTAAATTCAATTGATAAAGTTCAGGCAATCCTTCAGAATATTATTTGTAATGGGAAAACATGGCAAGTGGAAAAAGTAAATTATGAAATGGTCGACAATTATAAAAGAAAAGATATGTTACATAACAATTTTTTACTAGAAATCTACGAAAAGTTAATGAAAGAAGCCAAAGATAAGAAAATGTTTTAAGAATACTTGTTCAAGACTTTCAAGGCCCTTTCCAAATCATCGATTCCTTCCTGCATGTCTTTTCTAAGAAGTTTTGGAGCATCCTTATGTTTTTTTAAAAAGGCTTTGGCTTTTTCAAGGGTTTCTTCTTCAGCATACACTAAAGGAAATAAATGTCCAAAAAATGCCTTCGCATAGTACTTGTCTCTTTTCAGGAAAATATCTTTTACGTTTTCAAAGAATAATGGAACATAAACTTTCAATTCTTTTTTCTGATTTTTCCAGTAGAATCCTCCCATAGTTTCTCTTAAGAAATCAACGCTTTTTTCCGTATCATTGACAAACATTTCCCAGAATTTCCTCTTATTTTTTATATTGGAAGCTTCTGCCGCAGCCGCCATTTTCTCGCCTCTTGCACTTTTATCCACAAGTCTTTCTTTTTCCAGAAATTCATCAGCCTTTTCATGGCTCCTTGCATTCAATCTTGTTATAATGGCCCATCTTCTATCCTGATCTAATTCAAAATCATCAAATTTTATTTTTCCTTCCAAAATTTCTACTATCTTTTCAAATCTGTGTTTTGTTACTCCAACGCTTGTATAAAGAAGCATGCTAAACCAAACATTTTTCAGCTCTCTATCTATTGGAAGATTTAACATTCTTAAAGAAAGATCAAAGAATTTCTCGGCATAGAAAGGAAAATCTTTGTCTGGCATGTACATACTAATCGCTCCCTTAACCCTCAGAAACATTCTTTCAAGTGAGAATAAATTATCTTCCTTTTCGGCATTTTTCAAAACTAAATTAACAAAATCTTTTGGATTTAGTTCGGCATCTCTTACCATTTGCCAAAGGCTTCCATAAACCATTTGTTTCACAAAATTATCCCCAATAATTTCTACGTTCGAAAGCACATATTTCAAGGATTCTGGATCAAATCTATCCTTTACATAATCATTATCTTCATAATTAGAGAAAATAAAATTCGGTTTTGCTTTATTAGAAAAATCATTGATAGAAGTTTCCTTTCCATCATAAATAATATCTTTGACGGTTTGCGGTTTATCTGAGTAGAAAAGCGCTACTTTTGTTTTGTGTTCTCTTAGTATTCCGTTGTCTTTGGATGGGCCTTGAATTAATTTAAACGAAGAAACTTTATTATTTGTATAAGTAACCTCTGGTGTAACGGAATTTACTCCTGTCGTTCCCACCCAAGCATCAAACCATCTCTTTAAATCCATTTTTGAAGCTTCTTCAAGGCATTCAAGAAAATCTTTCAATTCCGTATTGTCCCATTCATATTTTTTAAAATATTTTACAACCCCTTTTCTGAAATTTTCTCTTCCTATGTAGAACATCAATTGCTTTAACACAGCAGCTCCTTTTGCATAACTTATTCCATCAAAATTACTGAATGCTATGTCTGTGTCTTCCGCATCTGCCACTATTGGGTGAGTGGTACTATACTGGTCTTGCACATATGCCCATGCCTTTCTTGCATAGAAGCTTTCCCATGCATCCTTGAATTCGGTTGCTTCCACGAGTACGAAGTATCCCATCAGATCTGCAAAGCTTTCATTCAACCATAAATCATCCCACCATTTCATCGTAACCAAGTCCCCAAACCACATGTGTGCCATTTCATGAATTAAAGTGGTTGCAAGTAACGATCTTTCAGTTCTTGTCATTTCTCTTCTAAGAAGAAAATGCTCCTCCGTAAATGTGACTGCTCCTGGCTGTTCCATCGCCAAAGCATTAAATTCAGGAACAAAGATCTGATCGTATTTGGAGAAGGGATATTTGTACTCAAAGAATTTTTCATAAAAATCCAATCCTTGTTTTGTAAGTGTAAACATTTCTTTGTCGGGAACATATTTTTTCATTGATTTTCGAAAATATATTCTCATTTTCATTCCATTATGTGAATCTTCTAAAAATTCATAATTTCCTGCACCTAACTCATAAAGATATGTGCTTAGTTTTTTTGTTTCATTGAATGTAACTGTCTTTCTTTTTCCATTTATCTTTTCATTTCCATATTCGTTTGATATTGCAGTCCAATCTTTGGGAAGTTCAACTGAAAGTTTCAACGTTGCCTTCAAATCCGGCTGGTCAAAGCAAGGGAACATCCTGTGTGCATCATATGGCTCAAAATGGCTGTACAAATATTCATTTCCATCCTCCGGATCATTAAAATGATGTAAACCTGCGCCGGTATGGCTATAATCTCCTTCATATTCTATTTCTACTTCATTTTCCTTTCCGGAAATTAGCCCTTCATCTAGCTTTATTGTAAATCTATCATATTCAAACTTAGATTTTTTCCTATTAACCGAAATATTTTTTATTCTGCCAACAAATTCAAGAATTAATCCATCTTTTTTATCTTTTAAAAGAAATTTTACTTTGCATATCCCAGAAAAAGTCTCCGCTTTTGGCTGAAGATCGATAAACAAATCATATTTTACATTGTCAAGTTGTTCTTTTCTTTTCTTTGCAAAATCTCTTGTAAGAACTTCCTTTGTTTCAGACATTTACCTTAACCGAAAAATGGGGTTAAAAAGATATTGATACTATACCCATACTAATTCATCATCTTGACTATATTTATGATATTCTTCTGAAACTTTAAATTTACCATTTGGTGCATAAGCCATTACTCTAATTTTGCTACCGCGAGAATCAGTTCTCGTTTCCCATCCAAAATCAACGATACCTAAAATAGTTAGACGATCTAAACACCTTCTTACAGAATTAAAATCAACTTTCACTTCAGCACAATTATTTCTTACAGCAATTTTTTTCCTAACCTCTTCAACAGTTTGGCTCCAATCTATAATAGAATTAACAACCTCCCTTTCATAGTTAATATTCATATTATTATCTTTTGTATGTTTTCTATGGCGTCAGCAACTTCCTTTCCTTTTTTTGTAAGCTGAATCACTTTTATTCTTCCTCTCTTTTCAAATACAACAAGTCCAAGATCTTCCAAAGTTTGCAGGATCTTTACGGCATGGCTGTAGGTGCAGTCAACTTCCTTTGCCAGAATGCTTCCGTACCTCATCCTTGAATTCCTTTTCAAAGAAACAAGCATCATTGCAGGCTTTCTTCTGAAGAAGATGTCAAAGTTTTCTTTCATTTCGTTTATTATCATTGTTTAAACTTCCAATATGTATATTGCAATAGTTATATCAGAAAGTATATTACTTTTAAACCTTTTGGAACTTGATTCAGTATTATCATTTGGGAGTAACAGAATAAGAAAACTTTATCAATTTCCGGCTTTTCTGATTTTAATGGAAAAGAAAACAAAAATACTCGCTGTAGGAGACTTGCATGGAGACGAAAGAATAGTTAAGAATCTAGTAAAACAGGCCGAAGAAGAGGGTGTTGAACTGGTAATATTGGCCGGAGACATAACCTTTGCGGAAAGACCAATCAAGAATATCATAGGTCCTTTTGTAAAGGCTGGGAAAAAGGTATTGCTTATTCCGGGAAACCATGAATCTCCCGAAACTGTTGATTTTTTTGCTCAGGTATACGAAAATACCCAAAGCATTCACGGATATTCGTTTATTAAAGGAAATATTGGGGTTTTTGGGGCTGGAGGAGCTGATTTTGGTATCAACCAAATAACAGACAAGGAGATATACGAATTATTGAAAAATGGTAATGAAAGAGTGAAGAACCTAGAGAAAAAGATTATGGTTACGCATATCCATCCTCAAGGAACGAAGTCTGAGTTGTCAGGATTTAAGGGATCTATAGCAGTAAGAAAGGCAATCGAAACATTCCAGCCGGATGTGGCAATTTTTGCACATATCCACGAGACTGCCGGGACTGAAGACATGATTGGAAAAACAAGAGCAATAAACGTAAGTCGTAAGGGTAAGATTTTCGAGGTTTAATTCTGTAACCATTAAGTTCTCTAAATGTTGTAGTAAATTATACTAATTCCGTTTATATAAGAGAAATAAATGTTGTATTAATGAAAACACTAGGATCTTATCCTGATTCTGACTTTCCTGAAAGACTTTCTCTACAAGCAGTCTATGATAGATTAACGGGAGCGGGGCTTATTGATGTAATGACGGAAGAAGGCGAGCGGAGTGAAATTTTAAGAATTGGTCCTAATACCTTTAAAGGACCATATATCCAAGATACATCCAATCAAGTCTATGTAGTTGATGGATTGGGAAAAATCGCCGTAGGAGGTAAAGTTCAGAGATATAAGCCAGGTGATGTGTTTAATATTGAATCAAATACTTTATATGGATTTAACACAGAAAAAGAAACACTTATCCGTTCAACTTATGTACAACCATCAGTCCCAAATCCCCCTTCTAATCAGTTAGAAAGAATGGTAGTATCATTTGATGATGTAGATTTTAGGCTGGTGGATGAAACAGAACCTCCATTTTGGATTTATCAGTTAAAAAGTTTAGATAAACATCCAGAACTTAAAGCGCTTGATTTTGCGGCACTCAGAAGTAGAGGAACCTCTCCAAAAAGCTGGGATGTCTTTCAAATGATTCCTGGAGAATATAGGCCACATATACATTATGAAACAGATTCAGAAATGATCCCGCTAAAAGGAGAAGGAGAAATACTTTTAGAGGAATGGCCTATGGATGAAAATGGTGTGAGACAAGTAATAACGGCGCAAGAATGGGTACTAGGCAGATCATATCTTGCTCCTTGGTTTAAAGGACATGGATTTAGAGTAAGAACACCCACTATATTTATTACAGGACTTCCAAAACAAATACTAAATACAGACACAAATAAGTTGGACTTTGAACCCGCAGAAAAAAGAAAGGAAAGGATATTCGCAAAAATTAGGGCAGTAATGAGAGAAGAATTAGGACCAGATTATACAAGTCCTTATGACTAATTAGCCATACTTAATCTTCATAACTAAAGTAATTGAAACAAAAATAAGAGAAATTGTATTTGCAAGGATTAAGGGTAGGTCGCTGACCATTATACCATAAATCAACCATAAAAATACTCCAAGAGTAAACAGGGAATACATCATCAGGGATAAATCTTTGGTACGCTTCGTTCTTATCGTCTTAATTGCTTGTGGCACAAAAGACAAGGTTGTTAAAAATGCAGCAATTAAACCTAAAATGGTAATCCAATCCATAATTAGTGATAAGAAAAACACATTATAAATCTTAACAAAAACTAAATACTTAAAAATCTTGTTCTGAAGTATAAAACATGGCAAGAAGAAAGCCAAAGAAATCAAAAGAAGAGCAGCTTGCTGAGAATTTCTTTCCTGTTGAGCAAACAAATGTAAAGCATGCAGTTGAAAAGGAATATAAGAAGCCCGTTTCCCTTGAGGAGCTTGAAGGAAAAGTTATTGATCCAAAAGTAAAACCAATCGCAAAAGCTAGACCAAAGCCAGTAATAACAAAGAAAGGAACTAAGACAAAAAAAGAATTTGAAATTCCTAATATAACTCTGAAAAAAAAAGGTTATGAATTAATCATAACAGAAAAACCTCAGGCAGCATTAAAGATAGCATCGGTTCTTGGAAAGTCCACAAAAAGAGATTCAAACGGAATTCCTTATTATGAAGTGAACAGAGATGGAAAAGAAATTGTTGTTGCTTGCGCTGTTGGACATCTATTTACACTAACCCAAAATAACAAAAAAAGGGAAACCCCTGTTTTTGACATCTCCTGGAAGCCCAATTATATGGTAAGAAAAAAAGACTTCACAAAAAAGTATCATGACACGATCCTAAAACTAGCAAGGGATGCAGGGAGCATAACAATAGCAACAGATTATGATATAGAAGGGGAAGTAATTGGATTGAACATATTGAGATTCATATGTAATCAGAAAGACGCAAACAGGATGAAATTCTCCACTTTAACAGACAAGGAATTAAATGAATCCTATGAAAATAAATCAAAGACAATAAATTGGCCAAATGCAATTGCAGGAGAAACAAGGCATCATTTGGACTGGCTTTACGGAATAAATCTTTCAAGGGCATTGATGGATTCCATTAAAACAACGGGAAAATTCAGAATTATGTCAATCGGAAGGGTTCAAGGACCAGCATTGAAATTAATTGTAGATAAGGAAAAACAGATTCAGGCATTCAAATCTGAACCATATTGGCAGATTTTCATAAAAGTCAAGAACGGACATGAAGTTGAGCTAAAGCATAACAAAGATATCTCAAATAAGTCTGAATTAAAGAAATTTGAAAACCTGAAAGAAAAAAAGATTGTCTTAAAGACAGAAAAAAAAGAACAGACAATATCTCCAGGAGTCCCTTTTGATTTAACAACATTGCAAACAGAAGCATACAAATTCCATGGAATAACTCCGGCAAAAACATTGCAAGCCGCCCAATCTCTATACTTGGGAGGATTAATATCATATCCAAGAACTTCAAGCCAGAAATTGCCAATATCTATAGGCTATGAAGATATTCTGGAAAAAATGGCAAAACAACTCAAGGTTGAAAAGTTAATTACAAGAAAAATTCCAATTGAAGGGAAAAAATCAGATCCTGCCCATCCATCTATATACCCTACTGGAAATTTCCAGATTGTTTCTGGAGATGATGAAAAAATATACAACTTAATTGCAAGAAGATTCCTTTCTTTGTTCTGCGAAGATGCAATAATAGACAATAAAAAAGTAAAAGGAGAGATAGAAAACCTTCAATTCTCAACATCAGGATCAAAGATAAGAAAAAAGGCATGGATGGAAGTATATCCCGTAAAGTTTGAGGAAAGGGAACTTGAAGATTTTGATGGAGAAGGAAAGATAACTGATATTAAAATAGAAGAAAAAATGACACAACCCCCAAAGAGATTTTCTCCAGCATCAATAGTTTCAGAATTAGAAAAGAAAAATTTAGGAACAAAAGCAACTCGTTCAGCTATAGTAGAAACTCTTTATGATAGAAATTATGTAAAAGAAAAAAGCATTGAGGCAACCCCATTGGGAATATCATTAATTGATACATTAAACAAATATTCTCCAATAATAGCTGATGAAAAACTTACAAGAAGCTTTGAAAATGAAATGGACTCAA
The DNA here is from genome assembly GCA_964538405.1 of Candidatus Woesearchaeota archaeon. Classification (GTDB taxonomy): domain Archaea; phylum Nanobdellota; class Nanobdellia; order Pacearchaeales; family GW2011-AR1; genus JAGVWT01. Next base: position 609 of record CAZIET010000019.1, on the reverse strand, counting down.
TCCAGCAATTGAAAAACGGTTTTGAAGAAAAAGAAAAAGGAATCATTGGCAAAGCGCAGGAAACGATTAAGAAAATAACTTCCCAATTCAAGGAAAATGAAAATCAGATTGGAAAAGAATTGTTGGAAGCAAATGTTCAATTATATGAGCAAAGAAAAAAAGAAAACACACTGAATCCCTGTCCTTTATGCAATAAAGGCAACTTGATAATAACTTATTCAAAAAAGACGAGAAGATTCTTCATTGCATGTACTGCATATCCTGAATGTAAAAACACATACTCTCTTCCACCGGGAATGATAAAGAAAGCAAATAAGGATTGTGAGGAATGCAAATTCCCAATGATGATAAGGCTAATGGCCGGAAAGCGCCCATGGATATTTTGTTTCAATAAAGAATGTGTAAAAAACAAAGAAAGGCTGGAGAAATACCAAGAGCAGAAAGCCTCTGCCCAGGAAAATGAAGAAAAGATAGAATAAAAATAAATTAATTATCTTCTTCTTTTTCTAGATTTTGCCCACTTATGGGGTCCGTTCATTTTGTGACCCAAAAGCGAATTTACAATCAATAATACAGCAGAGACAACTACTATCCACCACGAAACCATTT
>CAZIET010000018.1:266-11641 GCA_964538405.1 Candidatus Woesearchaeota archaeon | reverse complement strand
AATCAAAAAAGAGGTTCAAATAAAATCCCTTCAACATCTCCCGTTCTCACATCTAGCCTTATTGGTGTATTTTCGTGGATAAGTTTCACATCATCATCTTTCATTCTGCTTTTTATTCTTTCTGCCCTCTCTCTTACCGCAGCATCATGATATGTAGTACCATCATGAATTCCCCCTCTAATTATTCGCCTCGCTTTAAAATTAACATACACATCTATAGCTTTTGGCTTATCTTTGGCAACAACACATACTCTATCATTTTCATATGTTACTTCATATAAACTTGGCATTTTATTTCTTAAACCTCATTACCTTAACTTTTCCAAGAAGCTTCTTTTTTGAAGAAAGTTCGCTTTGTATTTCATTTATCTCTTCAGCAGTCAAATCAACTATTCCCGATCCATTATTGCCCCTGAAGCAAACACTTACAGAAAGTCTTTTCGGATTCATAAAATCCTCGTTTATTATTATCTCCTTGATTTCCCCAGAAGTCTCAACTTTAGCAATTCCTCTATCATGCAATTTCTTTGTCCTTACTTTCATAAAAACAGCAGTTGTATGTCCTTTAAAAGAATTTATAGCATTGAATGGTTATTTTACTTTCACCACTAACAGTTTGTTATAAATCCAGGCAAACAGTCCATTAAGAGAAAACCCAATTAAAAACCCAACAACCAATGAGACAATAAGGGTCTTGAAAAGGTCAAATGCATCCAATCCAGGAACCCCATATAGGCTTGACATCATATTATTGTAAAAAGGAACTAAAACAATCCACAAAACAATTTCAACTAGCAAAATAAGAAGCGCAAATGTTATCCCTCCGGCAATTCCAAATTTAACTTGATTTAGTTTTTCCACTTTTCAAAACCTTTTTTCCACCCATATATTTATGCAAGACTTTTGGGATCTTCACACTTCCATCTTTTTGCTGATGATTCTCTAAAATTGCAACCATAGCTCTGGATGTTGCGATTGCAGTATTATTCAATGTATGTGGAACAACTCTTTCTCCTTTTATTCTTGTTGAGATTCCAAGCTTTCTTGCCTGTGCATCGCTTAGATTGCTGCAGCTTCCAACTTCAAAGTACGTTTTCTTTCTTGGAGAATATGCTTCCATATCAATCTGTTCTTGTTTCAAGTCTCCCAAATCTCCAGAACATATTTTCAAAACCCTTATCGGAATTTCAAGTCCCTTGAATATTTCAATTGTTATTTTTTTCATTTCTTCGTAGAACTTTTCTGACTCTTTTGGAAGACAAACTATTATCATTTCTATTTTGTTAAACTGATGTGTTCTGAACAATCCCTTTTCATCCATTCCATGACTTCCAATTTCCCTTCTGAAGCACATTGAATATGCCGTATGTCTTATAGGTAAGGTCTTTTCATTTATTTCCTGTCCCGCAAACCTACCAATAAGTGAATGTTCTGAAGTGCCAATTAAGGCCAAATCAGCATCCCTAATTAAATAGATCTGGTTTTTCTTGTCATTCAAGTCTGTAACCTGATCAATAATTTCCTCTTTCAACATTAATGGAGGTTCAATATATCTGAATCCTTTCTTTACCATGATATCTCTTGCATAATTTATCAAAGCCTGATTCAACAAAGCCAAGTCTCCTTCCAAATAATAGAATCCCGTTCCGGAAACTCTCGCAGAATCCTCAAAATTCACCATTCCCAGATTTTCCGCAATTTCAACATGGCTCTTGACTTCAAATTTTGGTTTCTTTGGCTTTCCATAAACCTTTTCCACAACATTTTGGGAGTCATCTTTTCCAAGAGGAACTCTTTTCGACATTATGTTTGGAATGCCATGCAACTTTTTTCTTAATTCAACATAGGTTTCCTTCTCCTTTTCTTCCATTTCCTGAATTTTCCCAGGAAGTTCCTTTGCCTGTTTTATCAACAAAGAAATATTCTCATTGTTTTTTTTTGCGTGATTTATCCTTTCGCTTATTTTGTTCCTTTCTGAACGCAATTCGTCCGCCCTTACCCTATGGCTTCTCCATAAGGAATCAATTTTCAAAAAATCATCAACAATCTTCGGGTCCTTAAACTTCTTTTTTGTATTGTCTTTGTATTTCTTTGGATTCTCACGCAAGTCTTTTATGTCAATCATACTAAGAAGAATTAATTATGTTATTTAAATTTAGTCATAAGCCCTCGGCCTTTTGTCTATCTTAAAAATCACAATCTTATTTGATTTATAATCAACCCTATAAAGAACACGATAATCTCCTATTCTTATTCTGAAACAATTGTGTTATCCAAGAAGGGATTTTGCATTGTGGGGAACTGGATTATTTGGTAAAGTTTCATCAATTTTATCCATAAGCCTCTGAGATATATTCTTATCCTGATTTTTTAAGAATTTAATCGGCTGATTGTCATAATCAATTAAAAACGTCATATTCCTAATTCTTTTCTAAGTTGTTTTGAAGAAACAAGCTTTCCAGATTCTTCATTTTCATAGCTTTTCTTAAGTAGTTCTCTCTTCTTTAGTAAGAAATATGTCCTCGTCTTTTAAATGGCTCTTTAGATAATCCATATCTGACTGAAGTTTTGCTAATTTCAACAGAATTTCCCTCATCTCATTAGAAACCTTTATATCCATAAAATACAAGCAATTCTAAAATTTATAAATATTTCTTCACAAGTGGCTGTTAAGTTTGTTTTTCTGCTTGTTCAATTCCCGATAATGGTCCTTTCCTTTTTTCCTGTATTTAGCCTTGTCAATTCCGAAATTTGTTATCAGATGGGCAACATAATCCCCGCCAAGATGCTGTGGGATTACCACGTAATCTACCCCTTTCTTGTACAGGTCTAATGCAGTCATCGGCTGTTCCGTTGTCGCTATGAAGATGGCGCTTGATCTTAGCTGGCCCAATTTATCCTTTATTGCAAGGTTTGAATTTGAATCCGAAATTGTTGAAATAACCAATTTGACTTTGTCCCAATCCAATTCCTCCAAAAATTCCTCATCGCTTGCATCACCGTAAACGCAATTTATTTTTTCATTTGCCAAATCAAGAATGACTTTTGGATTGTAATCTACCACAACAAAGTGAATTTTTGCCTTCTTCAATGCCTCTCCGACTTTTGATCCAATTCTATGATATCCAAACAGCACGACCTCATATTCCGTTTTGTCATTAGTTTGGATCATTTTCCTGTTTCCCTCAAATACATTTAGGAAGTGTGAAATTCTGTTGAAGATGTTGTGTGAATAATAGATGCTGTAACTGCTTACCGCTATTGTTATTATTGCAATCAAAACCGCTAAGCTCATAATATCCTGACTTATGTGTCCCAAGTTATATGCCAATAAGACCAGCACCAAAGAAAATTCGCTAATCTGCGCAAGACTTGATCCTGCAAGGAAATTTGTCCTTTTCTTGTACCCAAAAAGTCTTAGCATTGTCATGACAATAATTGGCTTTCCCATAATCACAAACAACGAAAATATTATTGCGGCTTTTACCAAATTCCAATCTAGTGCGGTAACCATCTGGCTTCCAAAGTAGACAAAGAACAGTACAACAAAGAAATCTCTCAATGGTTTTATCTTTCCCCCTAATTCCAGAGTGTATTTGCTTGATGCGAGCGCCATTCCCGCAATCAATGCCCCTATCTCAATTGAAAACCCAAAAATATCAAACAATAAGGCAACCAATAATGCCCAAGCTATTCCAAACAAGAACAAAACTTCCTGATTTCTAGCCAAAACATTCATTGCTTTCGGAAGTGCAAAAATTGAAAGCAAAAATATTCCTGCAATCAATAAAACAATGTAGAATAATTGCAAAAAAACGTATAAAATTGAACTCTCACTGCTGATTAAAGGTATTATCATAAGTGCTATTGCAGCCACAAAGTCTTCAACAATCAGGATTCCAAGGGCAATTTTTGCATGTAAAGTATCAATTTCTTTTTTATCAGAAAGAATCTTGACTACAACTACTGTGGATGAGAAGGCAAGTGCAGCGCCGATATAGAGTGCCGTTACAGAAGAAAAACCCAGTCCAATAGCAAGCAAAAATCCCACTGCCCCGGTAAGGGTTAATTCAGTAAATCCTGCAAGAACAGAAACGCTTCCAACTTCCTTAAGAACCCTGAAGTCCAAACTCAAACCAACAATAAACAGCAATAGTATAACTCCTATATGTGCAAAAATCTGCGTTATTTCGGAAGAATCAGTTGTGGGTCCGATCATCCCAAAGAAAAGCGGCCCTGCAATTACACCGGTGATAAGATAAGCAATTATTGGTGGTTGTTTGATCAATCTCGCAAAAAAAGAGAGTACTGCAGCTATCGCAATAATCAAACTCAAGTAAATTAAGATTTCTCCTGCCATTTCAACCCTTTTATTCTTACAGCAACTTTTACTATTTAAACTTTACAATCTCTTTCTTCTATGATATAATTCAATGATTATTGGAGTGAATGATATCATTACAATTAGTATTATGAAAAACCAAAGGTTTTCCCCGACAAACGGAATGTTGCCAAACAAAAATCCTCCTATCAAAAACAATGACACCCATAGAAACCCACCGATTATATTGTAAGTGGAGAATCTGATGTAATTCATTTTGCCCATTCCGGCAACAAAAGGAGCAAATGACCTTATTATTGGAATGAATCTGGCAATGATTATTGTTTTTGTGCCGTGTTCCGCATAAAATCTCTTCGTTCTTTCAAGATATTCCCTTTTGAAAACTTTTGAGCGGGGATTCCTGAAAAGAACCATTCCGACTCTGTAACCAATCCAGTAATTCATTGCATCTCCAAAAACAGCGGCCGAAAAGAAAACAAAGAACAAAGTCACCAAACTTAATGTTCCTTGCGCAGCCAAAGCCCCTGTAACAAAAATCAATGAATCTCCGGGAAGAACTGGAGCGATTACAGTCCCTGTTTCCAAGGCAATGATAAGGAAAAGAATGAAATAAATGAGCACACCATAAACATCAACTAATCCATTCAGATTTGACTCAAGATTCAAAAAGAAGTATATTAATTCCATAAACATCCTCTAAACTAAAGGACAACATATAAAAAGCTTTTTAGAAATGTTAGTTGATGCATTTTGCCAAGCCGAAGTCTATGCTAAGAAATACCGGAGAAACACGGGATGCATATGACACAATGGAAAGATTTTTCCATGATGTAGAAGAAGAGATTGATAGAAGGTTACAAGTTGAGTCTAATTCAAGGCCATCACCATATGAAATTGATAGATATGGTCTCCACAAGCCAGCAACAGAAACTGATGGCACCATTCACTTTTTATTTTATAATGGCAAAGTGGCTGCAGTCGTCACTGAAACAAGGAACGAAGCTAATTTTGTCGAGTTCAATTTCTTTGAAAATATAGAAACTATAGTAGACATCAGCAAAGACAAGGTTTTTAAATAAAATTTTGATTACAATTCTTATGTCAAGAGTAAGGGTCAAGCTGAACAGCACAGACATAGGAATGCTCAATGAAATCTGCAATTCCATTAGTTCCACTGCCAAGAGTGCGGGCATTGTGATAAGAGGTCCGGTTCCATTACCTACGAAGAAACTCAAAATAACAACAAGAAAATCCCCATGCGGAAACGGAACGGCAACTTTCGACAAATGGGAGATGAGAATTCACAAAAGGCTTATTGATTTGCCAGCAAATGAAAAGGTTTTGCACAACATTATGAGGCTTAGGATTCCAAAAAGCGTGAATATAAAAATAGAAGTCAAGGATTAACCTGTTAATAGAAAATGGGAAACTTGGAAAGAATGTTTGTCCGATTAAGATTGGCACAACAAACTTCAGCACCAAATGATAATGAAAGACTAAAAGATCCTCTTAGATTTTATCAAGAAAACTATCCAAATGTTAGTAAGGGAAATCTGTATAAAGTGGATCGAGGTTTATTCAACCTATTGAAGAGAATGGGACTGCTAGGAAAAGTGCCAACTCTTGCACAGTTAAAATATGGGGAAGATCCACTAAAGTTTTACGAAGATAATTACAAGAGTATTGGAAGAGCTAACCTTAGTAGAAAAGATAATCATTTATACACCACTCTAAAAAGAAGAGGGTTACTTGAAAAAATTCCCTTAAAATATAAACCAAAAATAATATTTGAAGATCCACTAAAGTTTTACGAAGATAATTATGAAGGAGTCACAAGGGGAAAATTACAGTTACTAAATGGGCCATTATATAAAGCTCTAAAAAGAAGAGGGTTACTAAAACACGTTCCAATAGTACATTGGCAACCACGATCTTAATAAACTTTATAAACAAATTTTTCTCAATGTTATCATGAAACGTTCTTCAAGAAGATGGAAAAAGAAAAGGCAGATGAGATGGAAATGGCAAAGAAAAAGAATAAAGAAAGAAAAGCGTAAGAGAAAATTGAGAAGAACTTCTGTAAACAAGTGATAATACTGGTAATAAAATATAACAATTCTTATAAACTACAGAAATAGATTTTTTTATGAGTATATCTGCATCAAGACCACCAAGATATAGAAAACTAAATACATTAGGTGAAGCTATAGAAGTAATGGCTACAGAACAGAACAAAGGTGATGCAATCTTCCATCCAAGGTTGGAAAAAGATCAGATAGAAGTCGAGGTTTGGTGGACAAATGGAGATCGCGCAAGCACAGACTATTATACAATTCCAAAAGAAGTAGCGAATGAGCTAGTGAAAATGACAGTAGGAGTACCAAGGATGGGATATACTTCTCAAACAGAACGAACACTTTCTGAACGTTATCAAGAACAATACTATGAAGGCGTTCAAGCGGACCGAGAAATAAGGAAAGCTGAAGCGGCAGCTGCTAAAAAAGAAGCCGACTACAAACAAGGTATCATTGATGCAGATAACGGAATGGGCGAATGAACACGTAATCTTTTTTTACAATAATCTTTATAAGTGAAAGAGAAAATATCTCTTCATGTCAAACGGAATTTGGACTGAAAAATATCGTCCCACAACTTTTACAGATATGGTGGGGCAAGAGGAGATAGTAAAAAGAGTCAAAGCCTTGACCAATTCATTGAATATCCCGCACATGCTTTTTGCAGGCCCAGCAGGAACTGGCAAATCCACATTGGCATTCATTGTTGTTCGCGACTTATTTGGAGAAAACTGGAGAGAAAACTATTTGGAATTGAATGCGAGTGACGAAAGAGGAATCCAGATAGTAAGAGACAAGGTAAAGAATTTTGCAAGGACAAAGGCTCTTGGAAACGTTCCTTTCAAAGTTATTTTCCTGGATGAAGCCGATGCTCTTACTCCTGAAGCCCAGCAGGCACTAAGAAGAACAATGGAAACCTATTCGGCAACATGCAGATTCATTCTTTCATGCAACTATTCAAGCAAGATAATCGATCCTATCCAATCGCGTTGCGCAATCTTTAGGTTCAAATTGTTGGAAAAGAAAGACGTTGAAAAAATAATAAACAGGATTGCTGAAAATGAAAAACTTACAATAAAGCCCGATGCAATTGATATGCTCTATGAAGGGTGTGAAGGAGACTGTAGAAAATCAATAAACATTCTTCAGGCAACAGCTTCAGTTTCTCCCTTGATCAGCGCTGAATTGATTTCAACTATTCTTTCAAATGCAAAGCCAAAGGATATCAGAGTTGTGTTGGATTATGCGATTGCCGGGGAATTCCAATTGGCAAGAGAAAAACTATTGGACATAATGTTGAAGGAAAGCATTTCTGGGCAGGATGTGATAAAGGCAATACAAAAAGAAATTTGGAACCTTCCTGTTGAGCCGACATTAAAGGTAAGGCTCACTGAAAAGACCGGAGAATCTGAATTCAGGATAGTTGAAGGCTCAGATCCGTTTATACAGCTTCAGGCATTACTGGCAAGCTTTGTTCTTGCTGGTTTGGGAAAGGAATAGGGTTAAAAAACGATTTTCTTTCCCTTTTTATGTTAGAATATTTAGGAAGCAGGGAGAGGTCAGTCCACAATGGGTGGGTTAAGCTGCCAGCACCAAGATTTAGTAGAGCTTTTCCGCAGATAGAAGAAGGAGAACGGTACCACGTTGAACTAATGCACGATAAATTTGGTTTTCCTTTTGTAAGAATCCATCGTGTAAAGGATGAAGAGGATTTCTATTTCACCCAATCAGCAAGAGGAAGAGAATTAAATCTCTCTGAATTCCAAGATGAAATATTAAAATCAAAAAGAGTAAAACTTATCGCTCTTGAAAATGGCGATCTTGATATATATGATGTAGAACATTGGGAAAAATCAGATCAAATAAAAAGAGAATTACTTACTACCCTAACCAGAAGTCCAAAATAAAGACAACAATACTTATAAAATAAAAACCCAATTCAGTCTTATGTCATGGACAGAAAAATACAGGCCCACAACTTTCAAAGAAATCAAAGGCCAGGAAGAGGTTATAAGAAAAATAAAACATTTTGGAACTAATTTTCCTTCTGAGAAAAAGGCATTGCTTCTCCACGGCCCTCCCGGAATAGGAAAGACAACCCTTGTTCATGCAACTGCAAATGAGGCAAATGCGGAAATATTTGAACTGAACGCAAGTGATTTCAGAAGCAGAGAAACATTGAAGGAAATATTAAAGCCGGCACTGGAACAGCAGTCATTATCAAAAAAAACAAAGATTATACTTATAGATGAAGTGGACGGAATCTCCTCATATGCAGATTATGGAGGATTGGGAGAATTGATGTATTTGATTGAGATCACGCCTTATCCAATAATCATAACTGCAAATGATATCTGGGATAGAAAATTCAATGACTTGAGAAAGAAATGTGAAATAGTTCACCTAAAGGAAATTGATTATAACACAATAAAAAATGTCTTGTCTGATATATTAAAAAAAGAGGGAAAAACCATTGATGACGGGACATTAACAGAGATTTCAATAAAAGCAAAAGGGGATCTTAGGGCGGCAATAAACGACATACAGACTTATTCAGGAATTCAAATAGACCAGAAGATTCCTGTTGCGGAAAGAAACAAGGAAAAGGATATTTTCAATTCATTAAAAATAATATTCAAGAACAATCCGAGCAATGACATGCTTGACATATACGATTCGGTAAGAATGGAATTGGATGAGATTTTATTGTGGATTGAGCAAAACATTCCTCAGGAATACAAGGGAAAAGAGCTTGCAAGAGCATTTGATCTGTTGAGCAAGGCGGATGTTTTTAAGGGAAGAATCTACAAGCAGCAATACTGGAGATTTTTGGTTTATGAAAATATTTTTCTGAGTTACGGAATATCATCGGCCAAAAAGGCTCCAAAAACAGGATTCACAAGTTACAAAAAGCCAGACAGAATTCTGAAAATATGGATGAATAATAGGAGAACAGAGAAACAAAAGTCAATTGCAGCAAAATTTGCCAAACACACACACATAGGACAGAAAAGGGCGATGAATGAATATAGGGTGATAAAAACAATCTTGAAAAATCCTGAAGTGCAGAAAGAGCTAAAATTAACAGGGGAAGAGATTGAGTATTTGCAGAAATGAATTGGGAAGATTTTGAATCTGAGATAAAAATTCTTTCACAAAAAATAAATTATAGGCCAGATATGATCATTGGTGTTGTAAGAGGAGGAATAATTCCTGCTAGGCTTCTTTCAAAATATCTACAAGTTAAAAAAATGTTTTGCTTGAATGTTCAAAAAATTAGTGGAGAAAGAGAAATTATCACAGAAATTAAAGAAAATTTAGAAAACAAAAATATTTTACTGGTTGAAGACATGCTTGAAACTGGAAAAAGTTTAATTGCAGTAAAAGAATACTTGGAATCTAAAGGGGCGAAAGTAAAAACTGCTTGCCTTTACATTATGCCAATTTCAGAAATAAAGCCTGATTTTTATATTAAAGAAATCAATCAGATTGAGAAATTTCCGTGGGATTGACTACAAAAACTATTAATACTTCTCTCTTGTTTTAATGAAAAGGTGACTTATGCCATACGACATTCAGATAGGTAGAAACGACACAGACAAAAAACTCTTTGGTGATGAAGGTTTCGTTTTTCTTGGAAAAGGTTACGTGAAAATGGGAAATTACACTTCAATGAGTAATAGAATTCTGTTGGATATCGCAAGAAATCATGTAATCATGATAGCCGGCAAGCGTGGATCTGGAAAAAGCTGGACAATTGGGGTAATTGCAGAAGAGCTTGCAAGCCTGAAAAAAGAAATCAGTCAGAATATTGCTTCACTGATTTTTGACACAATGGGAATTTTCTGGACAATGAAATATTCAAACGAAAAAGACAAGGACTTGATCTATGAATGGAATATAACTCCAAAGCAAACCCCTGTAAGAATTTTTGTTCCGTTTGGACATTATGACTCTTATTTGGAAAAAGGAATTCCTGTAGATGAAAAGTTTGCATTGAGTGCTTCCGAACTTGATCCTGAAGATTGGGTAATAACATTTGGACTCAACATAATAAATCCGGTAGCTGTTCTGATTGAAAGAACAATAAACAGGCTAAAACAAGAAGGAGATTATACAATCAGTGAAATAATTGAAAACATTGAATTGGATGAGAAATCCTCAAATGAGGTAAAAAATGCAGCGGCAAGTTTATTTGAAGCGGCAAACACTTGGGGAATCTTTGCAAGAAAAGCAAATGAGGCAATTAGCATAGAAGATCTAACACAGGGGGGTATGACAACAATCCTTGACTTGAGTATTTACAATTCAGTAGGGGCATTCAATGTTAGGGCATTAGTTATTGGATTAGTGTCAAAGAAAATCTTCAATCAGCGAATGGAAGCAAGAAAAAAAGAAGAAATAAAATCCATATCAAGTAGTTTTAGTCTTACATCATTTGTGGAAAAGAAAGAAACTCCATTAGTTTGGCTTTTTGTAGACGAGATGCATGAGTTTCTGCCTCTAGAAGGAAAGACTGCTGCGAGTGATGCTCTGATTCAATTGTTAAGGGAAGGTAGGCAGCCAGGAATATCTCTTGTTATGGCGACACAGCAGCCAGGACAAATTCATAGGGATGCAATGACTCAATCTGATATTGTTATTTCACATAAAGTCACTTCGCAGCCAGACTTGGAAGCATTGAACTACATAATGCAAAGCTATCTATTAGAAGGAATAAAGAAGTATATGGATGATTTGCCTAATCTGAAAGGGTCTGCAATAATTCTTGATGACAATTCAGAAAGAATTTACCCAATTAGAATTAGACCAAGATTTACATGGCACGGTGGAGAAGCTCCTACTGCCGTGAAGGCAGATGTTAAGTTATTCAAGTAACTAAATAATAGTAACGAAAACGAAAGATTTAAAAAGAGGATTTATTTGTTAGTTAGCATGTTAAAAGAAAGAGATTATTT
>CAZIET010000018.1:0-256 GCA_964538405.1 Candidatus Woesearchaeota archaeon | reverse complement strand
TGGATGATTTGCCTAATCTGAAAGTGTCTGCAATAATTCTTGATGACAATTCGGAAAGAATCTATCCTATGAGAGTACGTCCAAGATTCACATGGCATGGTGGAGAGGCTCCTACTGCTATAAACCCTCAAAAGGGGCTTTAGTAAACCTTAAAAGTCGGTTTTAAGTATTGTTTTTATGGCAACACAGTCTTTAGAAGTAAAAACTTCTATAGAATTACCAGTTATAGCTACTGAAGAAGAACTCACAATACTGG
>CAZIET010000017.1:0-12546 GCA_964538405.1 Candidatus Woesearchaeota archaeon | reverse complement strand
GTTTTAGCCATTTTACTTCGTAAAAGGTCACATCGTTTTCATCATCCACTATTGCCAGGAGTAGATTCTTTTTTGTGGAATGAGCGACACGGTTTTTGGCCGAAAATTCATGCCAAGAAATTTTGTTGGATTCATGATCTGTGAAGACAATCCATTTTGCATGCTCTTCTCCGGGTTTTTTCCCTTTTTCATAGACTCTGAACTCAGCCCCAAATTTTAATGCTGTTTTTACAACATATCCTTTTTCCCTTAAATCCTTGAAAACAACGTATTTTGTCTGGATTTTTTTATCATGCCTTTGAATGGTTTTCAACAAGTCCCTTTCAGAAAGCTGTTTTTTGCCTGAAAAAACGGACATTTTTCCCTTTTCCACCAAAAACAATGCTTCAGGATGGGAATAGATTATTTTTCCTTCCTTGTCTTCGCCAAAATGGCTTTTACTATGCAGAGCATATGCTTCTGAAGAATTGCTTGAAATAATCTTTCCGACAAGATAAGCCAGGATTTTTTCCATGTATGTAAATGAGGAAAGCAATATTTAAAAGTTGTTAACCTTTTGATTTTAATGATTAGTAAGGTTGTTTTAATTCACGGGAAAAGTGCAACTCCTAATGATAAATGGTATCCATGGTTTGTTGATGAAGTGAAGAAAAGAAAAATTGAAGTTTTTGCTCCAGAGCTTCCTAATCCTAAAAACCCAGAAATAAATGAATGGTTAAAAGAAATAGATAATACTAGTCCTGATGAAAATACTGTTTTGGTGGGTCATTCAAGAGGGGGTGTTGCAATCTTGCGGTGGCTTGAAAAACTACCTAAAGAGAGAAAGGTTAAGAAAGTTATTCTAATTGGAACCAATTCTGGAAGTCTTGAAAAAAGAGATAATGATGGAAATGGTTTTTATACAAAAAGAGGTTATGATTTTGAAAAGATAATATTACATTGTAGTGATTTTGTTGTGATTCATTCTAAGGACGACCACATAGTTCCTTTTTCCAACGGAGAGGAGAATGCTAAAGGACTAAAGGCCAATTTCAAAATATATAATAATAAAAAACACTTCGGTATCAAGGAATCACCTAAAATTCCAGAGTTGCTAGATATGGTCTTTAATAACAAATAATTTAAATCTATTTTTTGTCTTCATTTTATGGCTTACGATTTTAAGAAAATTGAATCTAAATGGCAGAAGAAATGGGAAGAAAAGAAAGTTTTTGAGGTAAAAGAAGACTCGAAAAAAAAGAAATATTACATTTTAGAAATGTATCCCTATCCAAGTTCCACCGGTTTGCATATGGGGCACGCTCTTAATTATATTATTGGAGACATTCGCACGAGATTCATGAAAATGAAAGGTCTAAATGTTTTGCATCCAATGGGATTTGATTCTTTTGGATTACCTGCTGAAAATGCGGCCATTAAATCGAATACTCTTCCCAAAAAGTATACAGATGATGCGAAGAAGAATTATACGCGACAGCTGAAAATGCTTGGATTAAGCTACGATTGGTCCAGAGTATTGTGGAGTCATGATATCAATTACTATAAGTGGAATCAATGGATTTTCCTGAAGATGTTTGAAAAAGGACTTGCATACAGAAAAAAAGCTCCGGTCAATTGGTGTCCTAAATGTGACACTGTCTTAGCAAATGAACAAGTTATCAATGGAAAGTGTTGGAGGCATGAAGATACTGAAGTGTTTGTGAAAAATCTTGAGCAATGGTTTATCAAAACCACAGAATATGCTGATGAACTCTTGGAAAAAATTGACACTCTTGAATGGCCTGAAAAAATAAAAGCTATGCAAAGGAATTGGATTGGAAAATCCCATGGAACTGAAATTGATTTTGAAATAAATGGGGGAAAGTGGAAAGTCTTCACAACAAGACCAGACACAATTTATGGGGTTACTTTTATGGTTGTTTCTACACAGCATCCAAAACTTATGGAACTTGTAACAAAAACAGAAAAAAAGAAAGTTGAAGAGTTCTTGAAGAAGATAAAGGGCGTGAAGCAGGAGGACATTGAAAAAACGGAAAAGGAAGGCGTCTTTACTGGCTCGTATGCAAAGCATCCAATCACTGGAGAGAAAATCCCCGTTTGGGCTGGAAATTTTGTCCTTGCTGATTATGGAAGTGGAATGGTTATGGCTGTTCCCGCACATGATCAAAGAGATTTTGAGTTTGCAGAAAAATACGGAATGGGAATAATTCCAGTAATAAAACCGAAACAGATTCATACGCCTATGTTAAAGGGATACGGTGGGGCAATCACCGAGCCTGGAATTATGCTTAACTCAAGACAATTTGATGGAATGGAAAGCGAAGAAGCAAAAAAGAAAATTACAGATTTCCTTATAGAAAAAAGAATTGGAAAAAGAATTGTTCAGTTTAAATTAAAAGATTGGCTTGTTTCAAGACAAAGATATTGGGGGACTCCAATTCCTATGATTTACTGTGAAAAATGTGGTATTGTTCCCATTCCAGAAAAAGATTTGCCTGTTAAATTGCCTGAAAAAGTTGTTTTTGGAAAAGGAAATCCCCTTGAAACAAACAAGGAATTCTTAGAAGTCAAATGTCCAAATTGCAAATCAAAAGCAAGAAGAGAAACAGATACCATGGACACATTCTTTGATTCCTCTTGGTATTATTTAAGGTACACCGATTCCAAAAATGAAAACGAAATATTTGACAAGAAGAAAGTAAATTATTGGATGCCTGTGGACTTTTACACCGGAGGGACTGAACACGCGACATTGCATTTGATATATGCCAGATTTTTTACAAAAGTTTTGAGGGACATGAAACTCTTGAATTTTGATGAACCTTTTACTAGATTGTTCAATCAAGGCATGCTTAACAAAGATGGAGTTAAAATGTCAAAGTCAAAAGGAAATGTGGTTCCTCCCGAAGAAGTTTCAGACAAGTATGGGGTTGATTCTGCCAGATTATTTTTGATGTCAAATGCCGCACCAGACAAAGAAAGAGAGTGGAGTGACGAAGGAATAAGTGGAACTGTGAAATTTGTGAATAAATTGGCTGAATATCTGTCTTCAACAAAACCATCAAAATCAAATCCAAGAGTTTTAAGCAAAGTAAACAAAACTGTAAAAGAAGTAACAGAAGATATCGATAATCTAAGATATAATCTGGCAATAATAAAAATAAGAGATCTATTTGATTTTTTAATTGACCAGGAAATTGGAAGGGCCGAACTGGAAAAATACATAAAAATAATTTCCCCATTCATGCCACATTTGGCTGAAGAATTTTGGGAAAAACTTGGAAACAAGGGATTAATCAGTCTTGAAGATTGGCCAGAAGCAGATGAAAAGAAAATAGATGAAAATCTTGAAAAGGAAGAGCAGGCAATTGAAAAGATAATAAGTGATATCAACAATGTTGTAAGAATAATAAAAGAGAAAGGTAAAGAAGTTACAAAGGCTTTCATTTATGTTATTCCAAAAGAAAAAGGCATGATAAAGGATTCAATTAGTTCGATCCAGAAAAGAACAAACTTAGAAATTGAAGTTTATGCTTCCAATGATCCCAAAAAACACGATCCTGAAGGAAAATCCAAGAATGCAAAGCCAGGAAAACCAGGGATTTATCTTGAATGATTAATCTTTTATAATATACTACATTAGATTATTAATGAAGTCAAAAAGGGGTTTGGAGAATAAATTTTTCCTGCTTATTCCAGTTGCTTTGTTAATACTGATTGGTGTCCTAGCATATGTTAATCTGTTTAGCAAACCTGGTTTTAATTGCGGGGATGAAACTTCTTATGGGGAATGTTCGGTAAACAAACCATATTATTGTCAAAAAGGAAATATTGTTGAAAATTCACTTGATTGCGGCTGTCCAGAAGGCAAGGAGATAAATGGAAGTTCCTGTACTTCTGATTTTAACCAAAATCCAAAAACCATCAATTTGAAATATAGATTAGATGGAACGGAGAAAAGTATTAGCTTTGTTGTATATGAGGATGCCTATCAATATTTTGGGAAATTATCAAGACAGATACACTATAGTGGAAATGAAACTCCTTCAAGAGAAGATTTTAAGATAAAAATAATCAATCAATCGGTCCAAAGAGAATTGTTGCTTTCTTTGGTTGTTGAAATACAAAATACTGCTGATAATAAAGAGGATCAGGCAAGGATTGCTACAAGCATAGTACAAAATATTCTTTGGGGGGAATCAAACAAAACAACAAGATTTGGAAGCCAAAATATTGCTTATACCAGATATCCTTATGAAGTACTTTATGAAATGGAAGGACTTTGTGGAGAAAAATCAGAATTGCTTGCGTTTTTATTGAAGGAATTAGGGTTTGAAACCACAATTTTCTATAATCATGCAGAAAACCATGAGTCTGTTGGAATAAAATGTTCTTCAAATGATTGGAAAGATACAGGATATTGTTTTGTTGAAACTTCTGGGCCAGCAATAATTTCAGATAATACTTTGGCCTATTCTGGTGGAGTAAAATTGCAGTCAATGCCTGAAGTATTAAAAATCTCTGAAGGAAAATCTTTAGGAAGAATTTCAGAACAAGGAGATGCCAAAGCTATGATGAAAATAAGAAAGAGTATTGAAGAAACTGGAAAGTTGAATTTTTACTATCAATGGAAATATAATAAACTAAAAGAAAAATACGGTTTGGATGGAGAATATCAGATTGGTTAGGCAAGTGCCAATTTTCCCAAGCCTTTTTTTTCTGCTACTTCATCTACTTGACCAATCATTTTATTTTCTGAATAATTAAAGTAAAAATGTAATCCTAAAGTACGGTCGTGTAGTCTAAAAATTAATGCCGGATGGTAAAGTCTTAAATTATTTCTCAAATTTCTTCTCCTCCGTGAGTTTAGGGGTTTTAAATTTACTTCTAAAGAACCACTATTATCGGATAAACTTCCTTTTTCATGGTTTTCTGCGAATCTAAAATCTAGCTCAGAAAAAAGAATCAAAGCCGCACCTTTTATTTTCGTATCAAAATAGTACAATTGAGGTAGAAGGTTTGTTGTAGGCTTAACACTATTTGAATTCTCTATGAAGTCTGCGACATTTGCACAAAGGTAACTTTGAGGTTGTGTTAAACTTAGAAAACGGCTTCCGAATGTTCCTTTTCTAATCAAATCATTTAAATCTATCATAAAAATAACTAAATTCTTCATTTAAAAGATTTGTGAATCTATTCTAGGATAGCCTTTATTCTTCTAACGCCTGCAGAAACTGCTTCCTCTTTAGTAATTTTAAATTTTCCCATCGTTGAAGTATTTTCAACATGTGGCCCTGTGCAGATTTCCTTTGAATAATCTCCAACACTGTAAACCTTTACTATTGGAGGATATCTTTCTCTAAAATAAGACAAAGCTCCTGATTTTATTGCTTTTTCATATGGCATTTCTTCATAGCTTACTCGAAGTTTCTTTTTTATTTCTTTGTTGATTAAGTCTTCTATTTTCTTTATCTCTTCATTAGTTAGTTTTCTTGGAAAATTAAAATCAAATCTTAATCTTTCTGGTGTAATATTACTTCCCATTTGCTGGACTTCCTCCCCAAGAATTACTTTTAATGCCTTGTGGAGCATATGCGTTGCCGTATGGTATTTTGTTGATTGCTCTGAATGGTCTGCGAGTCCTGCAGCGAATTTTCCCTTTGTTGCTGTTCTTGATAATTCCTGATGCTTTTCCTGTTCAGATTCAAAATCTTTTTTAAGTTTTTTAATATTTACTTTAAACTTTCTATTTTTAGCTTCTTCTTCTATTAACTCGAAAGGAAATCCATAAGACTGGTATAAAAGGAATGCTTCTTTTCCCGATATTGTCCCAAAACTTTTTATTTTTGTGTGATCATAATTCTTTGTCCCTCCAACTCTCCTTATCTCTTCTTCTATACTTGATTGTACTTTTTTATCAAATACCCTTAGGCCTTTATCTAAGGTCTCATTGAATTTCTTTTCTTCTAATCTTAACACTTCTAATATCTTTTCTTTATTCTCTTTTAATTCAGAGTAATTTTCTTCATAAATATCAAAAACTGCTTCTGCAACTTTATCTGTAAAATCCTTTAAGCTTATTTTTATTCCGTGTCTTACTGCTCTTCTAATTAATCTTCTTACAACATATCCCCTTTCGGTATTACTTGGAGTTACCCCTTCTGCAATGATAAAGACTGAGGCTTTTATGTGGTCTGCAATTATTCTAACTCTCTCGTTATTATTGTAAGATTTAAAGCCATTTGAGATCTCTAAAATTTTTTCTATGATTGGCTTGAAAGAATCTCCGAGATAATTATCTTCTAATCCGTTAAGGACAGCGACTGTTCTTTCAACACCCATTCCAGTATCTACATTTTTTTGTGAAGCCTCAATGAATTTTCCATCCTTTGTCTTGACATATTGCATGAAAACATCATTCCATATTTCTACCCAGTTTTTATCCTCAGGATTGAACTTTTTTGGAGGTTTTGTATTCTGAGATTTCCAATAAAACATTTCAGTGTCTGGTCCACAGGGTCCTGTTGCACCAGCTGGACCCCACCAATTGTCTTTCTTTGGTAAAAATACAATTCTTTCTTTTTTTATTCCTAATTTTTCCCATATTTTTGCTGCTTCCTCATCTTTTGGAGCATCTTCATCACCCTTGAAGACACTAACAGCTAATCTTTCTTTTGGAATTTTCAGTTCTTTTGTTAAAAATTCAAAACTCCATTCAATTGCTTCTTTCTTGAAATAATCCCCAAAACTCCAGTTACCCAACATTTCAAAGAAAGTATGGTGGGCAGTATCACCAACTTCATCTATGTCAGTTGTTCTTATACATTTTTGCACATTAGCAATTCTTTTTCCCAATGGGTGTTTTTGCCCTAAAAGATAAGGAACCAATGGATGCATTCCTGCCGTTGTGAATAATACTGTGGGATCATTTTCTGGAATCAGAGAAGCAGAAGGTATGACTTTGTGCTTTTTTGACTCGAAAAATTTCAGACATTTCCTTATAAGTTCTTTTCTTGTTATCATACATTCCGAAAGAAAGAGCAGTTTTAAAATTTTTGATTTGCTAAGGAGCCAAGTCTTTTCTGTATATCCTGAAGCTGCTGCTCTATATTTCCATCATCCCTAATTTCCCCTATTTTTCTTTCTTCATGCACTTTTACAACTTTTGGAGATTTTACTTTAGGTAACGCTTTTTGCAATTTATTAAGTATCCTTTTTGCGTCTGATGTTTTGTCATGCAGTTTAAGTTTTATCTTATTTTCTTCCTTTTTTAAGGAGTTATATTCCCTAAGTTTTTTTGCCATCATCATAAGACTTCTTTGCATATATAGAATGTCCCTTACAGAATTAAGTGCATCCACATAATCAAATCTCAAATGAACCAAATCATCTTTTTGCTTTTTCATCTTATCTTTGAGAAAACATTTTTGCTGATTTTTTCGAATTTATTCTTTATATTTTGCATTTCTTTTTCCCACTCACTTAGTTGCCTTTCTTCCTCGTTTCTCTTTCTTTTTATATCATTCAAAACAGATTCAATTTCAGAAATTTTAGATCTTGCTTCCTCGAAAATCTTCAAACTTTCATTGAATTTGTCCAATCTTACAAAAACTGGCTCAGATCCTCCACTCATTCTAGGATTTTCATATTCTTCAATTGGGATATTCCTCCTTTCCGCAAAAGGTTTTATCTTTCTTTCAGCGAAATCCGGATTAAATCTAGGAACTGGCTGAAATTTTGGAGGCTTAGGCATCATACTCATGTCATGAGATTCATCTGCTTCCTCCTCATCCTCTTCTTCCCCAGAGACAGCATCCTTTATAGCACTCTTAGAGAATTTATCTCCGAAAGAATTTGATGGAAAAGAGGGAAGTTGCGGCAAGGATTCGTGCATAGACATAGAATCATCAAGTTTTGGCAATTCCGGAAGCATTGGCGGCTCTGGCAATTTTAATGCTCCGTCACCTTTGTCTTTTTTGAACCAGTCCATTTTATCTTTTGAAAATGTATATTTCAATATATATAATACAACATAAGTTTAAAAACTTTTATTTGTAAATAGAAAAGTATTTATTTGGATTATTTGTAAAATAAAAATGCTCAAAGATCTTCTCAAAGAATTAGTAACAATAATTTCTGGAAAACCCTCGGAAAATATAGTGGACCTGCTTATGGAAAAGAAGCATGTAAACGAATTTATAATTGCAAAAAAGATGGATCTCACGATAAATCAGGTGAGAAACATTCTTTACAAGCTTTCGGATGAGGGAATTGTTTCATCAATAAGGAAAAAAGACAAAAGGAAGGGGTGGTACATCTATTTTTGGAGAATTGAAACATTAAAAGCCCTTGAGGCACTGAAAAAAATAACAGAAAAGAAAATTGAACATACAAAATCCCACATACAAACCAGAGAAGACAAGGTTTATTATGTTTGCGAAAGATGCAATTTGGAATTTAACGAGGAAAATGCATTGCTGCAAAACTTCACTTGCCCTGAATGCGGAACAGTTTTCACTATAAAAGACAATACAAAAGTTGTAAAGGAACTTAAAAAAAGTCTGGAGAAATATCAAAGAGAGCTGGGCATTATTAATGAGGAAATCGCAAAAGAAAGCAGGCTTAAAAAACCAGTAAAGGCAGAACCTGGAAGAATCAAAAAGAAAGTCGGGAAAACAAGAAATAAAAAATCCCAAAAGAAGCATAAGCAAAAGAAAAAAAAGACTAAGAAAAAGAGATAATGGCATATCCCAGGTTCGGAAGAGGAATCAATTTGAGTATTACAAACAAGTTGATTATTGTCAATGTGCTTTTCTATTTGATGGCACTTTTAGTTGTTACCTTAATTGGGGAGGAATTTTTTGTTGAGAATTTTGCCCTTACCCCATCATTAGTTCTTTCGGGGGAAAAGGTTTGGACTTTATTGACTTCCATGTTTGCGCATGTGTCTCTGTTTCATATCTTCGCAAATATGTTTTCATTGTTTTTTGTGGGGAATTTTCTTGAAAAGATAATTGGAAGCAAAAGGTTTATTGGGGTTTATCTTGTCTCAGGATTAATCGGAGGAATATTTTTTGTCGCTTCAGGAATCATTTTTAATGATAATACTCCTGGATTGGGGGCAAGTGGTGCGGTATTTGGTGTTTTGGGGGTTTTAGCAACATTAGTCCCTTATTCGAAAATTTATCTCATTCTTGGACCGCTACTGCTTATCTTGGTTTATGCTTTGATGGAAGCATTTGTTCCGGCTTCCATGATCTCTATTTTAGGAGTGATTTTGAACATACTTACTGTATTAATGATATTTTCACTGTTCTCATGGAATCCTGCAATAAGAAAGTTTGCGGTTCCTGTTGAAATGAGGATGTGGCTTCTTCCTTTTGTTGCCATTATTCCTTTAGTGGTGATCGGATTTTTTGTTGATTTGCCAATTGGTAACAGCGCGCACATTGGAGGTTTGGTTTTAGGAGTTTTGTATGGATTTTATCTTAGAAACAAATTTCCAAGAAAAACTAAAATAATAAGCAACTATTTCAGATGAAAAACAAGAATTCCATTAAAGAACACTACAGAAAAAGCTGGAAATTCATAGGAGAATCACAGAATTTTATTTATGCTGCAATAATTGTCTTTTTTACTTTCTTTCTGGTTGGATTTTTGCTTCCCGTTCCAGAATCTATAAGTGAGAAAATAATAGAGTTTCTTGAGAAATTATTAGAAGAAACTCAAGATATGTCTCAATCTCAACTAACGCAGTTTATTTTTCTCAATAATTTAAAAAGTTCATTTTTTGCAATGATTTTTGGAGTGTTGCTTGGAATATTCCCGATTTTTATTATGGTGATAAATGGATATCTTGTTGGGATAGTTTCGGCCATGAGTGTAAGTGTTGACGGCCTTCTTAGTTTGTGGAAATTATTTCCTCATGGGATATTTGAACTACCCGCGGTTTTTCTTGCAGCCGGGTTGGGATTAAAATTAGGCAGTTTTATTTTCCAAAAAAAGAAAATTAAATCTCTGAAAGAGTATTCTCTTAATTCATTAAGAGTATTTGTTTTGGTCATAACTCCTTTACTTGTAATTGCCGCTCTAATAGAAGGAGCCTTGATTTTCTTTGGAAGATAAAAATTATTCTTTCAATACCACTACATTAGTCATTCCGCGTCTTTTTCGTTCAACAAATCCTTTTCCTTCAAGCCTGTCTATGATTCTTGTCATTTTTGCTTTTCCAAAGCCTGTTTTTTCAATAAGGTCGGCTTGGAATATTGCCTTATTCTTTTGAATTAATTCAAGGATCTGTCTCTCCTCATTCTTCAATTCTGAAGTATCTAACCTAGTTTTTTTGTTACTTATCTTTTTTATTATAATTCTTTCATTTGGTTTAGAAAATATCAGGAATAATCCTATAATCACAAGTAGGCCAACAATCCCGAGAGAAAGATAAGTCTGCTGATTTATTGTTCCATATGCGGGACAAATCTCCATTGAATGTTCTCCAGTCAATGGACACCCCTGATTCAGAATTTCTTTCATTGCGCTGTTGAATAGGAGTATTATGAATATTATTAGAATAGAAATTCCCATTATGAGATATCCCGCATTTTTGTTTTCCATAAAATCAAGATAAAATTATCATTTAAGAAACTTTTGCTATTGAAACTAGTTTCATAAAAGCGCTTTTATAGTGAGTTTTCCAATTGTTATTATGTCTTTCAAGGAATTTTCAAAATACATCAATGAAGAAGAAAACCTAGTAAAAACTATCTTTATATCACTTTTCAGCTCTTTTGTTATTCTTGGATTTTTTTACATTTTAATCCTAAGAAGTATAGTGGATTTTGTTCCTAAGTATGGATTATTCTTATTTCTCTTACTTTTGAGTTACTCCTTCATTCTTCCTTCAGTATATCATGTTAGAAGGTATGAAGAATTTGCATGCATGTCCGGAATGCTTATTGGAATGACCATAGGAATGATATCTGGGTTTTTAGCGGGATTTTATGTTGCATCCACTAATGGGATTTTTTGGGGAAGTATATTTGGAATGTCGGTTGGAATATTTTTTGGAGTATCAAATGGAAAGTGCTGTGGAATAATGGGGGTTATTGAAGGACTACTTGCAGGCTTTATGGGGGGATTAATGGGTGCTATGACTGCATTTATGCTGCTGAATGACAATTTAAGGTATATGGCAATAATTGTTTTTGTAATTTCAGCGTTTGCACTGTTGGGGCTGAATTATATGATATATAAGGAGACAAGGGAAATAAAAGATAAGAAAAAGGAAAATATTTTCTTCACCGTATTTTGGAGTATTTTGCTGACTACAATCACTTTGTGGCTTATGGTTTTCGGGCCAAGGAGTGTGCTGTTCCAATGAAAGCAACATTATTTTATATTTTTGGAATTCTTTTACTAGTTGGTGTAGCAGGTTACTTAATGATTGAAAATAAAAGCTCAGCACAATTGACTCCTAATACCATAGATAATGGGGAGTTCCAAAAAGTGGTTATCGGGGTGAAAGATTTTAATTATTACCCCAACACAATAAATGTTAGGGTAAATGAACCTGTTAGAATTTATCTGGATAAAAGCGTTGGAGGTTGTTTGCGAACTTTTACTATTACTGAATTTGGAATTGCAAAATATTTAAGGACACCAAACGATTATATAGAATTCACGCCAACTAAAAAAGGAACGTTCAGGTTTGCCTGTTCGATGGGAATGGGAACCGGAACTTTAATAGTTGAATGAAGGGGTAAAAATGAAAAATAATAACAATTTATTAATATGGGTTTTAGGAATAACTGCATTATTGATTTTGTTTAGTGGATTTGGAGCAATGAGTTATGGCTATAGCGGGATGATGGGTATGATGTATGGTAATTACGGGGGTGGAATGATGCTTTTTGGATGGCTTTTTGGTGTTTTAATTCTGATTTTGTTAGTGCTATTGATAATATGGCTATTCCAACAGATACAAAATCCAAGGAGATAAAATGAAAGTAAAATTAAAAATTGAAGGAATGCATTGTGCTAGCTGCGCTTCAAATATTGAAAGGAGTTTGAAGAAACTTCCTGGAATCAAGGAAGCAAATGTAAGCCTGATGACAAAGAAAGGAATTGTTGAACTTAAAGAAAGTGCAGATGTTTCCGATGAAGAACTAAAAAATGCCGTTGCAAGAACAGGATATAGGCTTGTTGGGATAGAAAAATGAATCATTCAATGCATCACAATCATGAGAAAGAGATGGATACTCACCATCATGAAGAGCCCGTAGAAGACTCTGAAATAAAATCATGGCTTGGGAAAACAATTTGGTCTTGGGTGTTTGCTGTTCCCATTGCAATATTTATGCTTTCTCAAAGACTTTTTGGAATTAGTTTATTGCCTGAGAATTATTTGGTTATTGTTTTGTTGATTTTGGCTTTCCCTGTTGTTTTCGTTTTTGGGTTCGACACAATCAAAGGAGGTTTGAAAGGCTTCTATACTTTTTACTTTAATATGGATTCTTTGATTGCTCTTGGTACTGTGGTTGCCTATTT
>CAZIET010000016.1:0-12558 GCA_964538405.1 Candidatus Woesearchaeota archaeon | reverse complement strand
ATCAATAGTCGCAGTGATATGCTGCTCGGCCTTTTTTGTTGCTTCCTGTTCAGATAATCCTCTTGACATTAGATAGAATAATTGCTCTTCCTGTATTTTTCCTACAACTGCTTCGTGTGAAACCTGCACTTGAGATTCTGCAACTTCCATTGCTGGTAGAGTTAGTGCTTTGCTTTGACTGTCTAACATTAATCCATCACATCTTACGCTTGACTTTGAATTTATTGCTCCTTTCTTTATGCTTACCAATCCCCTGTATGATGCAACTCCTGAATCCTTGCTTATCCCCTTGCTGATGACTTTTGAACTTGTATTTTCGGCTAGATGATAAACTTTGCATCCTGTGTCTTGGTACTGTCCTTTTCCTGCATATGCAATTCCGATATATTCCGTCTTTGAGTTTTTTCCAATTAATATAGAGCAAGGATATAGCATTGTTATTTTCGATCCATTGTTCGCATTTATCCATTCCATAATTCCATTTTCATGAACAACAGCACGTTTCGTATTTAGATTGTAAACATTTTTGCTCCAGTTTTCAACACTTGAATATCTCACTCTCGCATCTTTCAACACATGTATTTCAACACATCCTGCATGAAGTGCATCTTCTGAATATCTCGGCGCCGAACAGGATTCTATGTAATGAATTTCTGAACCTTCATCTGCAATTATCAATGTATGTTCAAACTGTCCTCCAAGTTTTGCATTCATCCTGAAATATGCATGTAATGGAATTTCCACTTTCACATTCTTTGGTACATAAATATACGAACCCCCAGACCAAACTGCTGCATGAAGAGCTGCGAATTTGTGCAATGTTGGAGAAACGCAATTTGTCATGAAATATTTTTTCACAATTTCTGGATACTGTTTCAAAGCTTCATCCATATCAAGGAAAACCACTCCTTTTTCTTCCAAGTCTTTTCTTAAATTATGATACAAAATTTCAGATTCGTACTGAAATCCTACTCCACCAAAAACCTTCCTTTCTGCCTCTGGAATTCCCAGTTTCTCATACGTTTTTTTAATATCTTCAGGCAATTCTCTCCAATCCTTTGAGTTTTTCTTTGCATTTGGTTTCATGTAGAAGAAAATATCATTTAGGTCTAATGCTGAGAGATCAGGGCCGAAGTTTGGCATTTCTTTTTCCTTGAAGATTCTTAATGCGTTCAATCTTTTGTTTAACATCCACTCTGGCTCGTTCTTGTCTTTTGAGATAAGTCTTACTACTTCTTCAGTTAGTCCTGGCTCTGCCTTAAACTTTAATTTTTCAGGGTTTTTGTGGCTGAAAGCATCCTTGCTCAGCGTTGTAGATTCCATAATAATTAACTATCGTTAAGATTTTTAAAGGTTTAGAATCGATAAGGAATAAATACTCAATTTTATTTAATTCAGTATGGTCTCCTTAGGGGATAAAGCTATTCTCGAACATAAAAAAGCAAAGTTTCTTTCTGAAGTTCAAAATTCTGCTAATTTCTTAAAAGTCCCCACTCCGAAGGTAACTTTTTGGGATCATAAGGATTTAACCCATTTTAACAAAGGGGAAAGAGCCCATATTCATACTAATGAGAATGAAATCTGCATAGCTGAAACAGAACTCAAAATTATGGATTTTGAAGAGATAGAAGAAACTGCTTCCCATGAAGTGAGCCATTTACACCATAAAGACCATAGCCCTGCTTTTCATGATACTCACGAAGAAACGAAAACTAGTTTATGGAAACCTCCTTCAGGTACAACGGGTTTGTATAAAACCAATATTAAACCAAAATCTAAAAGAGTAAACAAAAACCACTGTAGTTACAATCCCTGTAATAATAAAAAAGAAAGTAAATGTAGATATTGTGAAAAAGAATTTTGTTCCGAACATATCCGCCCGAAGCCCACAGGAATGCCTAGATTTCACAGTACCGATATAGAATCTCAATTGTTAATGGAAGAGTATCGCCGAAAAGATGGGCATCCTTGTGCAGAATACGTTGGCCATTGGAAAAAACAATTAAAAAAAGAAGGTGATGACTATAAAGACGCTCTAGATAGGCTTCTTTCAAAGAAGAAGGAAAGAATAGTATTTCCAAAGGTTTCTGAATTTAAAAAACAGAAACATAAAACTGCCCACGAGTTAATTTCAGATGACATACAGAGAAATGCACAACATATTCTTGAAAACGATTCGTACAAATATAAAGGTAATGTAAAAATACCTAAAAATAATAAAACTAAAAACCATTCAAATAAATTACTATGGACTTTTATTTTAGTGCTTCTGCTTGGTGTATTTTATCTATGGCAGGATGGATATATTCAAAGCTATTTTGATAAAGACGATTTTGAATCAAAAAACATGTCAGATTATGTATTTAATCAGATCAATATTGCTAGAGAAAATAATTTTACCAACAGCCTCTTATTTAATCCAAATGCATATGAGATAGCAATAAATCTTTCTGAGAAGTTTTATAATTCAAATATCTATTTTATTGATGTTAAAGATTTAAAAGTTATCTCTGAGCAATACGAACTAACAAATGTTAAATACATCTCAAA
Source organism: Candidatus Woesearchaeota archaeon (assembly GCA_964538405.1). Taxonomy (GTDB): domain Archaea; phylum Nanobdellota; class Nanobdellia; order Pacearchaeales; family GW2011-AR1; genus JAGVWT01. The sequence continues at coordinate 10,008 of CAZIET010000016.1, read as the reverse complement.
AAAACTCGATTCTTTGAGTCAAGAAGAATTCAGCTCAATGGCTTACGAATGGACTTCTAGGGACATATTCACCCAGAAAACATTAAATAGAAATTTCAAAAGTGGAGCAGTTGGTTGCTATAAGGAAGCTTGTGTGTTGGTGTTAAATTTACACTAAATTTTATAAATCCCCCTTCTTTCTGTTTGACATGGCAGCAACACCACCAGAAGCAAAGAAAAGAAAACTTGACTACAATGTAAGTCAGGCTGTTTACGATGAATTTGTCAAGGCTTGTAGCAGAAAAGGATTCGCACCACAGATAATCCTTGAAAAAGCAATGCAGAAATTCTCACAGACTGGACAGATATAACTAGAGTATAACAATTCTTGAAAAGCAAGAAAAAAGATAAATTTATGCGCCATTTAGATTTTTTAAATAAGCTAGTCGCGAGTAAAACTCCTGTTCAAGAAACCTTTGTCAGACAAAGGGATTTATTTATTGGAGGGGGAACAAGAATGGGAACTATATCCATTGGACATGCAACACTTGATGGAAGAACTGTTAATGTGGCTAGAAAAATCCCTCATGATGAAAGAACCAACCTTAAAACTAAATTTTTAAGGGACTTATGGTTTATGGATGGTTTAGCAGCATATAACTTAACCCAATTTGACAGTCAGCTCCCCTTATTTTACGCTCTTGAAGTTGGTTCGGATGGAGACCCTGTTGCCATAATAACCGAAGATTATTCCCAAAGAAATGCACATCCTTTACTATCTGTGAAGTGGAGTGAGCTTCATCCAATGGTTCCAAATATGGTTCAAGACCCAAAACTTGATACTGATGAGGTGGCAAGAGTTGGATTTAGGGTAGGCAGAAATGGCCCAATAAAGTTAGGGGATTTTGATAGTTATGCAAATCCTGATTTAGATTTTTGCAAACCTTATTTTGATAAGTTAGTTTGGAGTTCAAAATAAGTTTAATTCTAAACTCTTAAAAACTTCGTTAAATTGAATTTTTCATGTCAAAAACAATGCCGCAGGAAATAGAAGTATGGTATCTTATTCCTGCATTAAGAAGGGAATTGGCAAGAATCTTCATAGAAAAATATGATTTAAGTCAGAAGAAAGCAGCAGAAATTCTTGGAATAACAGAGTCTGCAATCTCTCAATACTTCAGTTCTAAAAGAGGAAGTGAAGTGAAATTCTCAAACAAGGAAATAATTGAAATAGAAAAAACCGCAGAATCGATAATCAAGAAAAACAAAAGCGTAATGAAGGGAATCTACGACTTATGCATAAAATTCAGGGAAAACAAAACAATCTGTGACTTACATAAAAATCAGGATAAGAGTATTCCAAAAAACTGCAACGTGTGCTTTGAAAAATAATTTACGCACCTAAAAACTTAAGCAATTCATAAGCCAAAAATGCTGGCCAAACAAGCGCTTTCAAAATTCCCAAAACCCCCATCCAGAAAGTAGTGACAGTTGAAACATAATAAATCACTGCTCCGATAAATCCCAAACCATAAACCGCTCCGCCAGATCCATGGCAATAAACATGCTCATGAACATATGCTTTTTTCATGTTATTAATTAATTTTTCCAATTTAAATATCTTTTTTGAAGATACTACACACATTTTTATATTTCATTATCTAGAATTTAGAATGATAAAAAGGACCAAAAACGGATATAGGGTTGTTTCTGAAAGCGGAAGAAACATGGGAAGTTATAAGACATTAGCCGAAGCCAAAAAACGTTTAAGGCAAATTGAATTTTTCAAACATAAAAAGAAGTAAAATTAGTAAGCTGGTGAAAACCTTTTTCCTTCATAGCCTCTACTAACATAATCTACCAATCTTTCAAGATAAGAGGTAACTACCCCATTCATCCTTGCGGCCATTCTCTTTCCAATAACATAGGCCATTTTTTCATCATCACCTTTTCCTTCCTTGTACAAATCATGGTCAACTTCCGAGCTATGTACATACTCATTTTCCATATAAAATCAAGAAATTTTGGATTTAAATCTTTTGTGAAGGATGCGTGATGCGGGAATCGAACCCGCGTATGAACGTTGGCAACGTCCTATTCTACCACTAAATTAACCACGCTTGTAATTTAGAGAATAATTAAGGTTTAAAAGATTTATACTTACTTTGCAACTTCTTTATATTGTTCTTTATACCAGTTCGGTTGAGTAATTGTTAATAGGTGTAATTTATTACCAATAAGGTATGATTTACTTTTAGGTTGAAGAATGATAACATCTCCTTCTTTTACTTTGTAATGTTCATCATCAACATAAATTTCAGCAGTACCCCCAAGAACATACATTACTTCATAACAAACAGTGTTAACCCCCCATCCTTTTTTTGGCACTCTTCCTTGATGTTCTTGAGAAGAAATTCCAACTTTCTCATTCGGCATAGGGTAATCTAAAATAGTACTCTCTTCCCAATCTTCTGGGTTTGCCTGCTCTTTTTTTATGATCATATTATCTTCGTTCTACTTCATAGCTTTCATTAGCTTTTTTTAACTGTTCAAAAGTTGGTCTTGGAAATTTCATAACAATACTAGGATCCAAGTATTTTTCATTCATATCTAAACTCATAGATACTTTTACTCCCGTCCTCTTAAATGCCGCCGCAAATTCATCATACATTAAACCGTCTTTATTTGTATCTGCATTTCTTAAAAATCTTCTAAATTCATTTTGATAAATCTCATCACCCAAAGTTAAATTCCTCATAAGGTTTCTTGGATTATATTCACCCGTAACAGCATGAGCCCCCACAAAATAAGTTAAACCAAAACTACCTAACAACCCCAAAAACAATATTTCTTTTTTCATCCTATTTTATGTATTTTGAAATTTAAATATTTTAGTAATCATCACCCATCATTGAAGCACCACTTCCTTTGGACTTTTTGTTTCCTGAAGAAGCAATCACATCATCAATTCTTAGAATCATGACTGCAACATCTGTGGCGGAATTTATTGCCTGGCTTTTTATTCTCATTGGCTCCACGACTTTTGAAGCAAGAACGTCTTCAATTTTATTTGTAAAAAGATTCAATCCGGCGTTTCTCTCTCCAGCATCATGTTTTGCCTTCAATTCTGTAAGAACATCTATAGGATCAATTCCCGCATTCTCTGCAAGAGTTATTGGAATAAACTCCAAGGCGGATGCAAACTGCTCGACTGCCAACTGCTCCCTCCCTTTCAATCCCTGCGAAAACTCCCGAAGTCTTCTTGCAAGTTCAATTTCAACAGCTCCCCCTCCTGGCACGATCAATCCATCCTTTAAAGAACATGAAACATCTCCCAATCCGTCTTTTATGGCACGTTCAATTTCGTCAATGACGTGACTCGTTCCGCCGTGAATCAAAATAGTCAATGCCTTTGGATTTCTGCATCCGCGAACATATGTCAAAGTATCTTCTCCATGCTTAACTTCTTCCACAGTTTCTGCGTTTCCCAGTTCCACAGAAGTCAATTCATTCAGGTTGCTTACGATTTTTCCTCCTGTTGCCTTTGACAATTTTTCCATATCGCTTCTTGCAACCCTTCTGCACGCGTAAACTCCTTGCTTTGATAACAGATAAGCAGCAAAATCATCGACACCCTTCTGGCATAAAACAACATTAGCCCCTGAAAGTCTTATTTTTTCAATCATTTTTTTTATCTCCCTTTCCTCTTGTTCTAGAAATCCATGCAACTGTTCCGGCGTGGAGATTGAGATTTTCGTATCTATTTCAGGATTTTTCAATTCAATAGGAAAATCAACTAATGCTATTCTTGCATTTATGACTTTTAACGGCATGTCATGTGAAATCTTTTCCTTGTCAAAAACAATTCCTGAAATCAATTCCGTGTCTTCAATTCCATCTCCTTTTGATTTTTCAATTTTCAGATTGTTAATATCAATTTTGCCATTGTCATTAATCTGCTTTATTGATTTTACAATTATGTCTGCAAACTTTTCTTTGGAGGATTCCGCGGCCTTTCCAGTCATTGCAGTCATCGCTATCTGTTTCAATAAATCCTCGTCGTTTGGAGTTATCCTAATTGCAATTTCTTTTAGTATTTGCTGTGCCTTGTCTGCTGCAATTCTATATCCTTTTGAAATAACTGTTGGATGTATCTTTGAATCAAGTAATTTTTCCGCGTTTTCCAAAAGTTTTCCTGCAATCATCACTGCCGTAGTAGTTCCGTCCCCTACTTCTGTCTCCTGAGTCTTTGCGATTTCAACCATCATCTTTGCAGCAGGATGCTCTATCTGCATCTCTTCAAGAATCGTGACTCCATCATTTGTAACAATAATATCGTTTGTAGGGGAAACAAGCATCTTATCCATTCCTTTTGGGCCTAAAGTTGTTTTTACAACATCAGCAACTAGCTTTGCAGCCATAATGTTATTTCTTTGGGCATCCTTTCCAATAATTCTTTGTATATCTTCAGGCATAATAACTAAAGGTTTGTCTCCCATAATAATCTTTTTGAATCTTAATTTTTAAAGATTGTTGTGGTAAAGAAAATTAACTCCGAAGGATATTTAAACAAATTTCCCCAAATTAATATATTAAAAGAGTGAACCAAAAGCAACGAAAATGGGAGAAGAAGACACAATATACAGCAGTAAAATAAAGTACAACGGGATTTTTTCTTTCAAGGATTTCTACAGTTTCTGTTACGGATGGCTTACGGATGAGGTTGGATTGACTATAGTGGAAAGCAAATACTCTGAAAAAATAACCGGAGACTCAAAGAGAATAGAAGTCAAGTGGGGGGGTTCTAAGGACATGACAGATTATTTCCAATTCAAAATGAGCATTGACTTTGATGTGCAGGGTTTGACAAAGGTTGAAGTAAATGAAAATGGGAAAAAGATAGAAACAAACAAAGGCAGCGTGGAAGTCAAGGTCAAAGGAGTCTTAGTAAGAGATTATAAGGGAAAATTCGAGACAACGCCATTCAACAAATTCCTAAGGGGCATCTACGAAAAATGGGTAATCACCTCAAGAATCGATCAATTCAAGGAAAAAGTCTTCAAAGACAGCGATGAATTTCTTGGGCAAGCAAAATCCTATCTTGATTTGGAAGGCAAGAAATAGATAATAATGGGATTGTAGACATAGGAAGCTAGAAAAATTTTCTAAACAAAATATTTAAATAGAAATTCTTTATGATTGTATCATGAAAAAGATAATGGTGCTACTTTTTGCTTTATTATTCCTTAACCTTGTTTCTGCAGTCAACGTCAACGTCGAGAAAATCGGATCAAACGAGGCCATGATAAAAGATGTGAATCAACCTGCGGTCTTTGACTTGAACATAACCAACAAGGGAGGGGCAGATAATTTCCAATTTTACAACCTTCTTGGATTTTCAATGTCACCAAAAGGAACGGTTTTCATAGGAACTGGGCAATCTGAGATAGTGGAGCTGATGATTTGGCCACGAGATGATTTCAATTACCAGGGATTCTACACTTTCCAGTATTACATAAGGGGCCAAGACGGCTCTGAATCAGTTCAGCAGCTGACAATAAAGATAGTCGAATTGGAAGATGCATTCGAGGTCGGCTCTGGGGAGATTGATCCTCAGTCAAGCACAATAGAAATTTACATCCACAACAAGGAGAATTTCAATTTCGAGGTGCAATTGGACAAGGAAAGCATAAAGAAACTCATGGCAGGATATTACCCACTAAACGTCGAAGTGCAGTTTGAAAATGAAAAAGCGGAAGTTGAAGGAGTAATCAGATTTGCAGAAAAGGACATACTCACAACAACAAAAAGGGACTACGGATTTTTGATAAACACGCAGATAATAGAAAAGAAAAATGAGGGAAATACCATTGCCACGTCAGAGACTGTAATTAAGAAAAATATTTTATCAAGATTATTCACCACAGTTAGTCCTGAGCCAGACATTGTTGACAGGCAAGGATTCACTGTATATTACACATGGAGCAGAAACTTGAATCCTGGAGACAGTCTCGAAATTCAGGTAAAAACAAATTGGCTGCTTCCATTATTCGTAATGCTGTTCATAATTGCAATCGTTGTTTTGGCAAAGCAATATGCAAGAACTGATTTGACATTGACAAAGAAAGTTTCATTCGTGCAGTCAAAAGGCGGAGAGTTTGCACTGAAAGTGTCAGTGTTTGTGCATGCAAACAGATACATAGAGAAAGTAAATGTGATTGACCTCCTTCCTCCCCTTGTAAAGATATACGAGAAGTTCCCTTCAACAAACAGGCCGAAGAGAGTGAATGAAAAGACAAGAAGGATTGAATGGGATTTCGAAAGTCTGCAAACTGGAGAAACAAGGGTGTTGTCATACATAATATACTCAAAGATCGGAGTGATGGGCAAGTTTGCACTGCCTTCTGCAATGGCTATTTACGAGAGAGATGGAAAAGTCAAAGAGACAAATTCAAACAGGGCATTCTTCATAACAGAGCCTAAGAGAAAAGATCCCATATACAGGGATTAAGTTGGAAGATAAATCTTTTATTTCTTTTAACAATAACTTTTAAAAACGCATTTCAATTTTATGTTTTAACCCCCTCGTAGCTCAACGGTAAAGCGCTTGGCTGTAGACTAAAATCCAGGATGAATATTCCTAAGAGAGATTAAATCTGAAAACCAGACAGCACCCGAGAAACCCCAGTTCGACTCTGGGCGAGGGGATATATTCTAATTTATTCCCAACAAATTTCTGGGCCTAATCTTCGTCTTAGAAAATTAATGGTATCTGAAAACTCTTCTCTTCCTTCTTCACCCAACAAATAAACATCTGGATCTTTACGATCTAATTCCAGTTCTTTTTCATATAATCTTATTTTTCTCTCAATGTAAGCTGATCTCAAATAAGTAGGAATTACCTTCATAATCTCTTCTTCTGCAGCCATTACTCTTCCTCTTTGTCTAAGTCTCATCTCAACAAATTCAACATATTCGGCCAACGCAAAAAATGGTCTCAATTCTTGCGGTACAGAATCACTTACACCAATTACATAATTTTTTGTCGAATTGTTAGTAGCCCTTATTATAAAATCTGGCAAGGGCGAATAATAGTCTTGCGGAACAATATAATAACTAAGAAGCCTCCCACCAAGATTTGTATGAACATGTAACTGATATTTCCTTTTTACAAACTCCTTTCTCTGGTCTTCAACTTGTTGAATGGTGTGATCTATCATTTCAAAAAAGATTATTAAGACTTTTTAAGTTTATCTAAAGAATTGTAAATTAGAATCCTAAATAAATGGGCATATTTAAATGTTTTCATCGACGGAAAAGTGTCATTTTCACGATAGAAGTATTTATAAAGACCAGGTTTTATAAATGATTAATTAAAAATAAACACAAAAACATAAATCAATTTTTGGGTTTTGTTTTTGGAAATTAAAAAAAGAGGAAAAATGGTGAAATCCCCTCAGGAATTTGAGGATGAATTTGATGAAGAGGTAGATGCTTTGAATCTTGATGATGAAGAATTCTAATTTATTTTTATTCTTTCAATTCTAATCTTACTTCATTATTATTTTTGTTCAATTCATCCGATTCTGATTTTATTACGAATTTTATTTCATTTACGCCCAATTTTGAAACCCAAACATTACCCAAATTGAGGGTTGTTCCATAACCAATCTGCAGGGAATCAACTTCAATCTCTTTTATTTGATCTTCATCAGCATAGATTAACAGAACAAAGCTTCCAGATTCTTTCAAGCCATGATTCCTAACGCTAATATTCGCATCCAAATACCTTCCATTCATTGTCGCTGAAGCATCCTCAAATGCCAAATCCATATAAGTTGGATAAGAGTACAAATCATTTATTGTGCTAACTATGTCATCTCCAACCTCTTGATCACAATCACTCACTTCATACATCACATTTCCCGGATTATCTGAATGATCAAACCCCAAGGCATGGAAAATTTCATGCATTCCCACAATTGGTTTTTCACATTGTGATTCCCTGAATATCATCACTTCTCCTTTTGTTATAACATTGAAATTATCTGTCTTTGTTATATTTGCGGGACCACCTTCACCAGCGACAATAAGATTTCCATCCATTTCTTTTCTGCTATCGCACGTAATGTGAATTTCTTCATTGCTGCTTACTTCTTTAAATTCTAAAACTGTGAGATTAGAAATTATTTCAAATGCATCCTCAACATTGTTTTTTTTGTTCAAGGGACAATCTTCAATTTTATATGAAATTTCCTTTGAAGGATAACGCATATTCTCATAGAATTGCATTCCTTTTGAGGAATCTCCTATGCTAAAATTGGAATTATTATACTTTGGGGAAAAATCAATCTGATTATAAGGAAAGAAAAAATAATACCCAAGCATGACTATAACAATCAATGCAAAAAATCCAAAGATAAAATCACTCCATCCCATTTTATGATTAATTAATTTGAATATATAAATTTTAACAGTAAATCTTTAGACGATTAGCATTAAAAATCAGCAGAGATTGCTCTTAATCTTTTTTGGCTTAAAAAAATGTAAAAAGAAAAAGTTTTGTCAATTACCAGTCTTCATCTTTGGATGCTTCTGGGCTTTCTGTATCGTCGTCTTCATCATCGTCAAGCTCTTCATCATCGTCATCCATTACTTCGTCTTCCTCTTCCAAATTTTTGTTTTTCATTGTGAATTACGAAAAATCTTAGATTGATAGTTTATAAGTTTTTCCCTTTTTTTTATTATACAATTATTTTTTCTTGACTATTTCTTCACATCTACCCGCAGCAACGGTTATTCCAGCATCCCTTATGGAGAATCTTGCCATGTAAGGATTGTCCTTCAGAGTTTCCAAAGCGAGGTTTCCTTTTGGCTGAATTCTTACTCTTGCATTTTCTCCGTTTTTCAAGAAGTCAGGACTCTGTTCTATAACCGCTCCTGTTCTTGCATCAATCTTTGCAATTATTTCCGTTATCTGGCATGGAACCTGCGCTGTGTGAACATGGAAGACAGGTGTGTATCCTTTGGCAATGACTGTTGGGTGATTGATGACTGTGATTGTAGCTATGAATTCCTCAACAACCGGAATTGGATTTGCCGCTTCGCAGATAACGTCTCCTCTTGCAATGTCTTTCTTTCCTACTCCCCTTATTGTTATACCAACATTGTCTCCTGCTTGAGCATCATCCATCTGTTCATGGTGCATTTCTATTGTCTTGACTTCGCCTTCAATTCCTTTTCCTGTACGGCCTGGAAGTATCATTACTTTCATTCCTTTCTTCATTGATCCTGAAACTATTTTTCCAACTGGAACTGTTCCAATTCCCGTGATTTCATAAGCATCCTGTATTGGCATTCTCATTGGAAGGTTTGTCGGCAATTCTGGCGCAGGGAACAAATCCAACTGTTCAACGACTGTAGGTCCCTTGTACCAGGCCATGTTAGTTGATTTCTTTACAACATTGTCTCCTTTCAATCCGGAAGCTGCAATGAATGTGGTAGTTGCAGGATTTATTCCAACTCCCTGTAATAATTTTCCAACCTCTTCCTTATTTTTATTGAATTTGTCTTCAGCATAACCAACCGCATCCATTTTGTTTATGATGACTGCAATGTTCTTAACTCCGCCTGTTCTCAATAGCCATAGATGTTCTGTGGTCTGAGGTTCAACTCCAGTAGGAGCTGCAACAACAAGGAAAGCGGCGTCTGCCTGTGATGCTCCAGTGATCATGTTCTTAACGAAGTCCTTGTGTCCTGGCGCGTCTATAACAGTAATCTGGAATTTCTGCGTCATGATTTTTCTGTAAGCAAGATCAATTGTAACTCCCCTTTCTCTTGATTCCCTTATTTCATCCATGACATAAGCGAATTCAAATCCGGCCTTTCCGTATTTTTCAGTTTCAGCCTTCAACTTTGCCATCTCCTGCTCGGAAACAACACCAGAATCAAACATTATCCTTCCAACTACGGTTGACTTTCCCGCGTCAACGTGACCGACGAAAACCACATTCATGTTTGGTTTTTCTT
>CAZIET010000015.1:7236-12599 GCA_964538405.1 Candidatus Woesearchaeota archaeon | reverse complement strand
TTAATAGAAGCCGTGTCTGATAGAAAAGTTACCCCAAGGATAACAGGCTTGTCGCACCCGATAGTCCATATTGACGGTGCGGTTTGGTACATCGCTGTCGGCTCTACCTATCCTGCGCGTGCAGAAGCGTGCAAGGGTGTCGGAGTTCACGCATTAAAAGGTATCGTTAGCTGGGTTAAGAACGTCAAAACAGACCCAGTAACAGATAAGTACTGAACAAAGAACTTGACAAGCAAGAGTAATAAAAAATAATAAACGCGGCGTTGCATCGGAGTAATCTGGTGAAAAATAAAATCAGCTCATATCGGTGAAGTCTTAATATTTTCTAACTGTCAATATTATGATAATACCGAGGGAAGTCGTAATTGACCCCGTAGAGACTTGGAATGAAAATTCCGGAACGATAGAAATATTGTTAACACGCTGATCTCCTTTCAAATAAAAATATAAAGTCTAAACCATTCTTCCTCAAGTGGAAATAGAATACTCTAAGCATTGGCTAAGAAAACATCTCAAAAAGAGAAAAGACATAACCAATGACATGATAGAGTTTGCCATCAAAAATTCAAATGAGTTGCGAGACAAACGCTGGAATGATGCACTGAATGCCATTTCCAGAATTCCACCGTCGGGAAGAATACTAAAAGTTGTCTATAAAAAACTTAAAGAAAAAGTATTTATAGTTACAGCATATTGGTTAGATTAATATGAAAACAAAAGAAACATGGTATGATAAAGAAGCTGATGTGTTGAACGTAGAAATTAATGATAAAGAGTACTGGAAAAGCATTGAACTTCCAAATGGAATGGTTATTGATATAGCCAAAGACGGCTCAATGACCTCAATTGAAATACTTAATGCCAGTAAATTATTCTACGGTGATGCACGGAAAGTGATTGAAAATGCCAAACCCGTTTCTGATGAATAGTAAAGGATGAAGGTATAGTCCAAACAACGAAAATACATAATCGTTGAGTAAGTTTGCGCGAGACAGTTTGTATGATATCTATAGGATGTGTTATTGTCTGAGTGGAACAAGCTCGTAGTACGAGAGGAACCGGGCTTGGATGCCTCTGGTGAGCGGTTGTCATATGGCAGGCCGCATAGCTACGCATTGAATGGATAAGAGCTGAATGCATCTAAGCTTTAAGCCATCCGCGAAACGAGACAATTAAAGCCGTCGAAAAACACGACGTTGATAGAGTTGGTGTGTAAGGCTCAAGCTTTTGCGAGAGTTTCAGCATACAACTACTAAAAGCTTCACTAAATTGTGTGAGTCTGTTCTTCAGTGCTTATGATTTGTTTGTAAAGTGTATTTTCTATAACAATCATTCTTAAAAACAAAAATCAGATTTAATTTTTATGGACGACTCCGGGAGAATTCTGCGTGGGGGACTTAACAGAACTGAATACATGCGTCGGGATGCGATAATAGATCTAATAACTGGCCTTGATGAATTTAACAGATATAGAATAGACGTGACTGATGAAAGAACAGGTAGAGAACGAAGAATTTTTTCTGCGCGAGCAATTTTAGGTTATATTCCAAAAATCAAAAACCTAATTCCATCAGACATTAGGGAAGAAGTTGCAAATCGCTTTGACTTATCTGAAGAAGAACTTTATAGATTGGAAATGAAGGCAAAGTCAATTCTTGGAATAAAGGATGCAGAAGAAACTGCAAAATAAGTTCAAAAGTTTTTTATCCAAATAATATTGTAAAATCAAGTGTTAATAGTATTAATTCGTACTGCTTTTCTATAAATACTTCAGTGCTATTTGTTTCTTATGTCAAAGAAATCTAGAGGCGGAAGAATGAAAGCGGCAATTGCAAGAGCCAAAGCAAGTCTTGGAGGTAAAGGAAGGGTAAGAAGCAGAGCTGCTGGAAAACACATAATGAGAACTTGAGGAATCATTTTTCTTTTGTGAGCAAAATGATTTAATTTTTAACAGGGATGAAATAATCCCTTTTTTCTATTCTGTATTAGAAATATTAATTCACAATCTTTTTAAAACAAATTTTTATAAAATAAGCATGAGGAAGTTACAAGATATCGCATTCAGGGCAGAGAAAAGATTGAGGGAGGGTCCGTTCAAGAAAAATAACTTGTCTTTGCCGGGAATTTTAAAAGAAGCAATCATACCAGTCAGCGATCAGGATGTGGTGATGTTTCATGCAGCAGTAAATTATAGGGACGTTACTGGAAGAGCCATATCCGGCAATAAGATAAGAACAGCAGGAATTTATATTGGTGTTAAATATTCAACTCTTTATGTTATTGTGGAGTATCTGATAGCCAAATTTTAGCAAATTTTTGCTATCACAATGTTTAAAAACCGATATTATCACATTATTTCATAGCTGTTAGGATAGGTTTATAGACTGATTCTGAAGGCGCAATAAACAAGTGTAAGGAGGAAATAAGTAAACAATGAAAGTATATGTAGGTAATTTGCCTTTTAACATCGACAATGATGGGCTTAGGAAGATCTTTTCCGCTTATGGGGAAGTTGAAGCTGAAGTCATCATGAACAAGTTTTCAGGCAGATCCAAAGGATTCGGTTTTGTTACCTTCAAGAATGAAGAGAATGCCAAAAAGGCGGTCTCTGAAATGAACGAGAAGGAAGTTGAAGGAAGAAAAATCGTAGTTAACGAAGCAAAGCCATTCGATCCAGACAAGCCAAGAGAACCTAGAAGAAGCTTCGGAAGCGGTGGAGGAAGAAGCTTTGGCGGAAGGGACAGAGACGGCGGAGATCGTGGCGGTGGCGGATTCAGAAGAAGATTCTAAGTCTAGCTAACAAATTATTTTTTTATTTTTGTTTTAAATTTTATTGAAAGAGAAAATGGGTGTGAAATTAGGTTAGTAAATATATTTCTTTAGTATAATAATAATTAAAAAGCAGTTTATTTCATACTATTATGTCAATTGACTTTTCTTCTAGTGGTAAAATTGTTGGTAAAATACCTGTTAAAATAAATTATAAAATCATTGATTTATTTTCAGCAGGACTTTATTCTAGCCCAAATAAGGCTTTCGAAGAGTTGGTTTCCAATTCATATGATGCTGAAGCAACAAAAGTATCTGTTTTTATCCCAGATGAATTTTCAAATGATTCTTTCATATGGGTTTGTGATAATGGTAAAAGTATGGATAGTAATGGTTTAAAACTACTATGGAAAATTGGAGAGTCAAACAAAAACGATTCTACTTTAAATCAAGTAAGGAAACAAATTGGGAAATTCGGTATCGGGAAGTTAGCAACTTACGTACTTTCTAGAAACTTAACTTACGTTTGTAAAAAAAATAATGAATATCGTAAAGTAACTATGGACTATACAAGCCTACCAACAAATTCAGATGATGGAGTCACTTTAGATGAAAAAATCCTATCAAAAGATGAAGCTGAAAAATTGATAAAAAGTTTAATTGGAAGTGATCAAAAAGATTTGTCAAATTTTGAACTCTTTGGTAAAAAGGCAGAAAACAGCTGGACATTTGTAATAATGTCACATTTAACTGATAAAGCAAAGAAAATAAGAGAAGGTCATCTTAAATGGGTACTTTGTACTGCATTACCTCTCAATCCCAATTTTACCTTAAATTTTAATGGACAAAATCTTGAATCTAGTAAATCTTCAGGAGATTTATTAAAAAAATGGGTATTTGGAGAGGAAGATGATATTGCACAAAGAGAAAGTCATCCATGTGATAAAGACCAGGAAGGGTTTTATGTAAATTTACCCAGCCTAGAAAAAGTTCGCGGGCATATAGAGTTGTATAAAGAATCTTTAGTCAGAGGAAAATCCCAAGAAATGGGTAGAAGTCATGGAATTTTTTTATTAGTTCGGAAAAGACTCATAAATATTGACAATCCATTAATTGGAAGTATGAGTGAATTAAATCATGCAGTTTTTAATAGAATAAGAATTGTAATTGAAGCTGATGATTTAAATGAACATCTTACTTCTGGAAGAGAATCTATAAAAGAATGTGATGGATTTTCATCATTACAAAAATACATAAACCAGAAATTCAATAAAGCCAAGGCCACCTTTGATACATGGATTGAGGATCAAAATAAAGAAGTGGATTTTTCAGAAAAAGTCTTGAGTACTTCTCCTTTTTACTCTAAAGTACCTCTTCTTTCAACCGCTAAAAAGTTCTTTGATAAAAGTATTGAAGAACCTTATTTAATTTCTTTTTCAGGAGTAGCACCTGCTGAAGTAGAATCTTTCTTGGTGGAATTGGAGTCTTCTATAACTGATGCTAGTAAAAAGATAGTTTCAGACTACTCTCTTGAAAACGAATTATCAGTAGAAGATCCTATTGCAAAACTTGATGTAAAGAAAAAAGAGATTTTGATAAATACCCACCACCCTTTTTTTATAAATTTTTTATCAGAACTTAAAGGTAAAACTAATTTACCGTTTAGTCTTATAGCAGCTAATGAAATCTTTACTGAAGCCTCTTTAATAGAAAAAGAAGTAGACCAAATAACAATAAAAGAAATAATGGAACGTAGAGATAGAATATTTAGAGAATTTAGCAAAGTTACTCCTCTAAATGCACTTGCCTCTGCAGTGATGTTGAAGAACTCTCTTTCTGATCCCACTGGTTTAGAAGAAGCAGTTTATTATTGTTTTAGATGTTTAGCATTCGACGTGGAAAAAATAGGAGGAAATGGAGAACCAGATGGAAAGGCTAAGGCTAAATTAGGAATTTGGTCGGGCGAAAATCAAGATTACTCATTTACCTATGAGGCTAAAAGTACAGGATCAGATAAAATATCTGCAGATCAAGCTAAAGTTAGCGTTTGTGGTCTCCATAGGGATAAACACAAAACTGATTATTGTGTTGAGATAGCAATAGATTTTGATGGGGCTGATACTGAAGGGAGTAATATTAATCAACTTGCAAAAACAAATAAAGTAACTTTAATCAGGGCAAGAGATTTTTGGAAATTAATAATGAATGCTATTCCTAATCAGCTTAATTTCTTAGATTTTAAAGATCTTCTAGAAAACCACCATACCGTTATTGAAACAAGTAAGTGGATAGAGGATTTTTCAAATAAAAAAGTGGAATTAAAACCGTATAGAGAAATTTTAGAAGGAATAAAAGAGTTAATGGATGAGGACCCAAAAGAACCTCCAACTATTGAAGCAATAAGACAAAGAAAAAATCTAATGACTTATGAAACTAAAGATCTTAAAGAAATAATTAAGGGTTTAAAGTTGATTATGCCAAATTTAATAGAATTAGATGGAAATAAAATCAGAATTCTTCTACCTCCAGAGACTATATTAGAATCGTTAGGTAAAATCATAGATGATCAAATTCCGTCAGAGTTTAAAGAAAAG
>CAZIET010000015.1:0-7226 GCA_964538405.1 Candidatus Woesearchaeota archaeon | reverse complement strand
TAATAATTAAGGTTTCTTAAAAACAAAAAGAAGGTCATGAGTTGGTTTAAGGAGATTGGTCCAAGCTAGTTCAGCTAGAATAACTCTTCCCTTATTTATTGTGCTTTTTGAATTTTTAGTTATTTTAACTGCGTAATCTTTATATTCAAAATATTTTGACATTATATTATAAGTTTCAAAGCAAAGTGGTATGTTTTTCCCATCTTTTATCTTATCGCCAACTAAAACACAAATATATCCGTCTTTCTTCAAAACTCTCTTCAATTCTCTAAAAATATCATTTAATTTTTGATAAAACCCTTCTAGAGATTTCCTACTTAAATCTTCTTTTTCACTTGAGTACTTAACCATATTCCAATATGGAAGATGTATAAAGATCATTGAAACAGAATTATCTTTTAAAGGAAGTTTTGCTGAGTCTGCCTTTTTTAGATCATTACGTGTAGGAATCGGACTTATATCAAATGCTAAACATTTTCTACCTAATTTTTTAGATACATCTAAAGTTGTTCCTGAACCGGACATACTATCAAGGATTTTATCTCCTTTTTTGCTATATCTTAAAATACACTGTTCAACAACTTGCGGTATACAATTTCCATGAAAGACATGTGAACCAAAACCATGTTCTCTACTTCCGAAATTCCAAACAGTACTCAATTCAATCCCTTCACTCTCTAAAGAATATAACTTCTCAAACTTTTCCTTTTGGTTTTTCATGGTTTTGCTCCTTTCTCCAAAAGTGTCAAGATGGCCTGTTGAACAAGATACTTATCTGAAGGATAATCTATACGGTTTTGTTTATTTTTTCTAAAAACCTTAATTTTATTCATTACTGACTCATCGATTCTTACCTTTTTGTCTCCCATGGGTACTTTTAGTATACTTTTTGTACCCTTATAAATTTAACTGTAATAATTATAACCACATTTAAATAAAGAAGAAACTAAACCAGTTTGTGGAATTAAATATGTATCAAAAAGAGGTTTTTAGTAGATACAAAAGTAATTCTCAAATTATTCGAGTTTTAAGTGAAAATTGGTTTGACACACAAATGTATTGTCCTTATTGTTTGAATGAGGAAATAGAAAAATTTCCAAATAATAACAAGTCGGGAGATTTCTATTGTATCAGGTGTAAAAATATTTTTGAGTTAAAAAGTTCTAACAAAGCATTTTCAATGAAAGTGATAGATGGTGAATACTTCACAATGATTAATTGTATTAAACTAAATAAAACACCAAATTTTTCACTATTGAACTACGATAAGAAAGATTTAGTCGTAAAAAACCTATTTATTATTCCAAAATTCTTTGTTTCAGAATCAATAATTGAAAAAAGAAACCCTCTTTCAGAAGCTGCTAAAAGAAAAGGGTGGATAGGATGTAATATTCTTTTGCAACGAATTCCTGAAGAGGGAAGAGTTCAGATAATAAATAATGAAAAGATAATTCCTAAAGAAACAGTTTCAAAAATTATAAATAAAATGTATTTTCTACATAATAAAAGTTATGAAACAAGAGGTTGGACTTCTGATATCCTAGTATGTATTGAAAAGTTGTCAAAAAAAGAATTTACGTTAGAAGATATTTACAAATTTGAAAGTTATCTGAAAAAACTTCATCCAAATAACAATTTTATTAAAGAAAAGATAAGACAACAACTACAAATTTTAAGAGATAATAACATACTTGAATTTCTTAATAATGGTAAATACAAATTTAAACGTTCTTAATCTTACTTAAATAACAAGTACCACAAGAGCAACATCTTAACACAATATTTTTCTTATCAATAGTTCTTCCTGCTATTTCTATTTGACCATTACATTCTTTACAAATCCTAATTCTACCAACAAACAACTCGTTTTTCATTTAAAATGGAAGAGTCTTTGTTTTATAAAAATGATCTTCGAAAAAATCTATATACTTTCTCCACTTTTCTATAAGATGGAAATCAAATCAGAAGAATACTGGAAAAAGAAACTGACTCCAGAGCAATACAAAGTGCTAAGAGAAAAAGGGACCGAAATCCCAGGAACTGGAGAATTACTGCATAACAAAAAGCAGGGAGATTACACATGTGCAGCATGCGGAAACATTCTTTTCAAATCAGACACAAAATTTGACTCAAAAACAGGCTGGCCTAGCTTTTACGATTTAGCAAACAACAAAGCAATAAAACTCAAGCACGACGACTCACTAGGTATGGAAAGAACAGAAGTCCTATGCGCAAACTGCAACTCACACCTAGGACATTTGTTCATAGAAAACAAAACTCAATCCTGCCCAACAGGAAAAAGATACTGCATCAACTCAGCAGCATTAAAATTCAATGAAAACTGAAACAGCAACTTTAGCATTAGGATGCTTCTGGTATCCGGAAGATGTATTCATGAAAACGAAAGGTGTAGTGAAAACAAGAGTTGGATACATTGGGGGAAAAGCAAAGGAACCGGCATACAGAAACGTCTGCTCAGGAAAAACAGGACATGTGGAAGCAGTGGAAATAACATTTGATCCAAAAGCAATATCATACAAGGAAATATTGGGCATCTTCTGGAAAATTCACGACCCAACAACCAAAGACAGACAAGGTGTAGACATAGGAAACCAATACAATTCTGCAATCTTCTACCATAACCAAAACCAAAAAGAGATGGCAATAAAATCAAAATCAGAACTCCAAAAAAACACAGAAAAGAAGATTCTAACACGAATAAGAAAAGCTCCAAGATTCTGGCCTGCAGAAGCATATCATCAGCAATATTATCAGAAGCGGGGATAATACGCAAGTATAAATACTTGGACTCCCCCTTAATATTCCTAGAAACAAGGCATGGTAAGGGAAATAATCCAATTATTGGGTTCGGTCGGAATCTCGGAAATTGAGGCTGAAGTGTATCTTGATCTATTGGTTTGGGGAAATTCAAAGGCAAACGACATAGCAAAAAGAATACACCGGCACAGATCCAATGTATATGACGCATTAAGAAGGCTTACGGAGAAAGGCTTCATCTCCACCAGTACTGAGAGTAATGTTATTATCTACAACGTAGGAGAGCCAACCTTAATCCTAAACCATCTGAAGGAAAAAGAAGAAGCACTAAAGAAAGAAATCGAAGGTTTACAGCAGTTAAGGGCAGACAGGAAAACAGAAACAGTATCCCTTGCCTATGGGATGCCAAGAGTCCAGGAAGTATTGCAAAGCCTTCTAGAACAGGGTAAGGAGATTCTTATCCAAAATCCCCCAAACGACCTGGAAAAGTCAATAGGTGAAAGGCTTGTAGAACTTGAAAAGGAAAGGGGAGTAGAAGAAAAAACTCCTGTAAAAGTCCTTTATTTCAGCTATTATGATGTTGTGGAAAAGCCAAAAAGGGAGCATGTTGAGATCAAATATCTGGATTTTGAGACAGATTCAAAGGTAACCATGATTATTTGTGATGAATATGTGTTCTATATGGTTTTCCGCGATCCTGTAACAGTAATCCTTGTTAAAGACCCGGATATAGCCAAATTTGAGGCTTTCAGATTCAGATTAAAGTGGAAAAAGGCCAAAAAATCAGACAAAAACGACGTGTAAGTCAAAGAAAATAACATAAGTGTCGTTATCTTAGCGACAATATGTCCTCAAAATAAGAACAAGGAGGACTTTCAAGTGGTGTCAGAATGTTGCCATAATAAGGACTGCTTTCCTTTATATATGCCCAAGTCCTAAATTTTCCTTATGTTGCATTTAACATTGTGCCCGAAGTGCAATTATGCCGTGTCGGATCCAATCTGTTCCAAGTGCTATATGGTTGAGCTTGGAATATGGCTGAATGATCAAAACGTGAGTCTGGACAAAAGGGCAAAGCTTATGAGAAAAATCAGGAAAAACCTGATGCTTGACAACTTCAGCAAGCAAAGATGCATAATATGCGAATGGAACACTGTTTCCTTGTGCACATATTGCTTCTTCTTCAATGTTATGTACTATGTCAAAGAGTTGAACTTTCCGGAACAGAGCGTGGAAAGCTTCATAGAACACTTCAACTACGAGATATACAACATCAAGGGTTTGCACTAAAAACTAAAATTTATCAAAAAATAAAAATAAAAAGGGTAAGTTAGCTTATTTCTTCATTGTCCAAGCCATCCAGCCAACCCATAGCGCGCTAACGCCAACAAGAATGTAAACTACTTTCACAACTATTGGCCACGCTCCCAGTAAGGATTCAACCAAATTCCAGTCAGCAGCACCAACTAATCCCCAGTTGATTCCACCTACTACAACCAGAACCATAGCAACCCAATCAATCCAATTGTTCATTTTAACCTCCTTTTTTGCTTTAAGGTAATAAGGATTCACAGTATAAAAATCTAACTAAATGCGATCAAATAATTCAAGAATCCCGCAAAGCCCACCCACAATAAATATGGGATAATCAAGTATGATGAAATTCTATTAATCTCCCAAGTAACATAAAAAATTGCAAGTATTGAAAAAAGCATGGCAATCAAGTCAAAAAATGCAAGCACTGGATTCTGCATCCCAAAGAAAAACAGGCTCCACAGAACATTCAACATCAAATTAATCCCAAAAACATAGGCAACCTTTGTCTTTACTTTCTCATTCTTTGCAGAAGTCCATGAAAAGTACAAGGAAAAGGAGATAAGGAAGAAAAGGATGTTCCAAACTATAGGAAAAACATAATTTGGAGGGGTGATTTGGGGCTTTACTGAATCATACCAGGCAGAATCAGAGTTTCCTGCAGTGAAAATACTTCCAAGAAAAGCTATAGAATAAACAGCAATCAATGAATAAGCAAAAACTTTCCAGTTAAATCTCATTTTATTAAAACAAATCTATAATTTATAATACTAACTAAATTTAAATAATATAAATCTATAGAAAAATTATGCAAAAAATAGTCCCGAGCCTATGGTTTGACAAGAATGCAGAGGAAGCTGCGGAATTCTATTGCTCAATTTTTAACAATTCCAAAATAGGAATTATAATGAGATATGGAAAATCAGGATCAGAAGTTTCTGGAATGCCTGAGGGATCAGTTATGACGATAGAATGGGGGATTGAAGGTTACAGATTCATAGGAATAAACGGCGGACCAATATTCAAATTAAATCCATCAATGTCTTTCATACTTAATTTTGATCCAAGCCAAAGAAAAGATGCAGAAAAAGAACTAGATAGAATCTGGGAGAAATTATCTGAGGGAGGACAAGCATTAATGCCGCTTCAAGAATATCCATTCAGCAAAAGATACGGATGGATACAGGACAAATTCGAAGTTTCTTGGCAGTTGATGCTGACAAATCCCGGGGGAGAGGAAAGACCATTCATCATTCCTTCATTGATGTTCACGCAAAATATTGTTGGAAAATGTGAAGAAGCAATTAATTTTTACACATCAGTTTTCAAAAACTCAAAAATTGGAACAATAAACAAATATCCAAAAGGAATGGAACTGGAGAAGGAAGGAAACGTAATGTTTGGAGAATTCATGCTTGAAGGACAATGGTTCGGAGCAATGGAAAGCGCAGGAGAACATAAATTTGCATTCAATGAAGGAGTATCTCTTTTAGTGAATTGTGATACTCAGGAAGAAATTGATTACTACTGGAACAAATTAACAGAAGGTGGAACAGAAAGTGTTTGCGGATGGCTGAAAGACAAATATGGTTTCTCATGGCAGATAACACCAATAGTATTGGATGAAATGATAAAGGACGAAAACAAGGATAAAGCAGAAAATGCCATGCAAGCAATGCTGCAGATGAAAAAAATAATTATTAAAGACTTAGAGAAAGCGTTCAACAGTTAATTCTAAAATGGAAAAACCACAAGTAAGCGGCTTCGGAATTCATCTTAAAGTTGCAAACATCAACAAGTCCAGGGAATTTTACGAATCTCTCGGGTTCCAGACTACTTTTGTTTACGGAAGCGAAGAATTCAGATCAACTTTTGACAAAAGCATTGCTACAGCACCAGAAGATTATCCTGGAATAACCTACAAAATAGGGGATGCAACTATCGAAATATCTGAAGGGCACATTGGCGTAAAAGATAAGAATGTTTTTCAGGAAGTTATCACTACTCCAAAAATTTCAGCAGTTATTCATGTCAATACTTTACTTCCAATACTTTCCAATAAACTCGTAGAAATCAAAGTTCCAGTCCGACATTATTATTGGGGAACAATCGAAGCAGTTTTTAGAGATCCAGATGGATTTGTTTTGGTGCTTATGGTTCCTTACAGCGATGAGGAGTTTGCAAAGATTAGCAAATTAACAAACATTGAGAAAATCACTAAATAATATTTTAGACCCCAAAATCATTCCTTCATCAATTCTCTTTGGTTAAGAATCATGAGTATTACTGCTCCAATTATGAAAATCCAATCTACAGTAAAAGTCAAAACCAAAAAGCCAAGCGCAATTACTGAGTAAATAACAACTTTCCAATTTATCTTCTTCCTCATCAAATAAGCAATAAAGGCAAGTTTAATTTATTTTCTGAAAAAGTTGAAGGCTCACTAAAATTAAATTGATGCTCCGCGACTTTCTGTATAAGCCCTATGTGTTACGGCCCAAAATTCTTTGGCCATGTTCATTTTATCTTGAGTTGTTTCTTTATAATCCAGCATCCACTTCTCAGTTTCATCCGTCCCCCATACATATTGCCTGAAATCTGCAATGCCTTTTGCACAAATTTTCGAAAGTTCAAATTCATAGTCAATAAATTCATAGTCAGATCCCACCAATTTAGGAGGAAAAGTTTCACCGAATCCTGCTCTTTCCCTATACCAGTTCAAATAAACATTTGCATTAAATACTAATTTATCCAATTCCCTTAAATAATCTCCACTCACAATAAACGAAGGATATCCTTCTGCTTCCAAAAATCTCGCAATGTGTTCCCTTTCATCCTCCGGAATTGAATCCCTTGCCTTTTTCATTCTTGCAAGTTCAACTTCAAAATTTGTAAAATCATTCAATCTTCCCGTTTTGCCAGCTTTTTCAAGTCTGCCTAAAAGTTTTCCATAAGCAGGAAGAGTAACATACCCCAGATTTCTTACCAATGTCATCCGAAGACAAATCACAAACTTTTTAAAAGGATTATTGTTCACTTTTATGTAAGTCAGGGAGCCAATTTCGGGGCTTTGACATTAAATTGTCGAGAAATCCAAACAAATGATTTCTAAGTTCTGAGGAAGGTCCGTCCAC
>CAZIET010000014.1:12381-12883 GCA_964538405.1 Candidatus Woesearchaeota archaeon | reverse complement strand
AAAACATGACGGAATTTATTATTATACAATTGGCCAGAGAATTGGCTCAAGATTCGGTATAAATATAGAAAAAATTGCTGATGAAAATAACAAAATAAAAAGATGGTACGTTGCAAAAAAAGATGCAAAGAAGAACATTCTTGTTGCGGCTCCCGAAGGGCATGAATTACTTTATAGAAAAGATATTACAATCAAAAACCATCATTGGATAAATTCAATTCCAAAAAAGAAAATGAAAGTTCTTGCAAGAATAAGGCAAGTTGGAGAATTGCTTCCAGCTACCTTATCATACAATAAAAAATTCAAAGTAAGATTAGGCAAAGCAATAACTGGAGTTTCAGAGGGACAGGCAATTGTTCTCTATTCAGGAAAAACGGTTCTTGGTGGTGGAGAGATAAGATTTTAGTATATTTTCTTACAACGTCGTTTTAAGTAAGCTATAAAGTTTTGTTGTATATGAATGAATACTCTGGAAGATTAAGTAATGATAGTTCTCTAATGG
>CAZIET010000014.1:0-12371 GCA_964538405.1 Candidatus Woesearchaeota archaeon | reverse complement strand
CAGGAAAAAAAGTTCTTGGCGGTGGAGAGATAAGATTTTAGTACCATAATCCTTAAAAATAAAATTTTAGAAATATTTCTATGAATGTAAATTTGCTTAGCTTTAAGGCTAATGAAAAACTAGCAGATCTAGCATTTGACGCTAGTTTAGATATAAGTTGTTCTAGAGCTGAAGAAAGAGGGCATAGATATGCCGGCTGTGCAAAAAAATTAGCATTAGTACTTAATCAATATACAGAAGGGAATATTAGTCCTTCACTTGAAGCAGAGGCACTAACCACAGTTTACGGAATTAAATATGAACCAGAAGCGCTTAGAGTAAGAACTAGATATTTTGCCAAAGATCTGAATGACTATAAAAGTTTATCTCCTAAAGAACAAGATCAGCTTGAAAAACTCTGCTTAAAATTAAATCAAGTAATAATGGGAAAAATAACCAGGGCAAAAACACAAATAATAAGAGAGAAAATTCTTAAGAAAAGAGTAACTATTTCAGATAGTTAATTCTAGAGAGTATATTTTCTTACAACGTCGTTTTAAGTAAGTTATAAGGCTTTGTTGTATATGAATGAATGCTCTGGAAGATTAAGTAATGATAATTATCTAATGGACCAACTTGCTTCAAGCGTTGCCGGAACAATAGGTTCATATATAAGAAAATGTGAAAAGTCTGAAGGCTCGCCTCTCGAAGTTCCATCTATGTTAGAAAAAGATGTAGAAATCTTATCCATATGGGCAGACCAAGTATCAAAAGGTAATTGTCAAGAAGAAGATTGGTCAAAATTAAGATATGCTTTCTGGCCTAACTCATATCACAGAGACAAAAACAATTATTACAATATAAAATCAGAAGCAGCCAAATTAGGGGCAGACCTTCAGCAATATAAAACACTTCCAAGAACAAGGCAAAAAGAGCTTAGAGATATATGTTTAAGATTAGATGTTTTATCTCATCCAATAGCGATAACAGATTGAAATAATTTAAAAACTTCATCATCATCGAATAGCCATGGACCTAGACAAGGCAATCCAGTCAAGAAAAAGTGTTAGAAAGTTCAAGGACAAAAAACCAGATTGGAGAGACATACTTGAGGCAATCGATGCCGCGAGACATGCCCCAACTTCTGGAAACAATTTTACCATGAAATTTATTCTTGTTGATGAAAAAGAAAAAATAAAGAAAATTGCGGAAGCTTGCCAGCAGAATTTTATTGTAAAGTCACACTATGTTGTTGTCGTGTATTCAAACTATTCACGCTTAACCAATTCTTTTGGAGAAAAAGGTGAAACATATGGAAAACAGCAGGCCGGGGCTGCAATACAGAATTTTTTGCTGAAGTTGCATGAAAAAGGACTCTCCACTTGTTGGATTGGACACTTTACAGAAGACCAAATAAAAAAGGAACTGAGAATTCCGGCCAACATGACCTTAGAGGCAGTATTCCCAATAGGTTACGGCAATGAAAGTGCCAAGCCAAAAAGAAAAGTTGAATTGGGAAACATCCTATTCTTCAATAAGCACGATGCTAGTAAGATGAACAAAGTCAAGTCAGTCAATATCTAACTTTCCATAAAGTCTTCTTAATTCTATTTTCGCATTGTTCAAGGTAATCCTGCGCCTAAGGGTTAATTCCCTGCCTGCACGGTTTATATAAAAGTTAAGCATTGACATGGCAGATTGAAAAGAGTTTGCTTTTCTTCTTTTGCTCTTGTCCGCAGATTTTTTAAGTGATAAAGCTATTTTCTTGGAATCCCTCCATGTAAATACCCCTTTATCCAAATCCAAAGCCTTGCTTTCCCTTGTGACTTTTCCCGACCAATACTTCTGTTCTGCCATTTAAGGACAGAAAAATAAGAATTTTAACTATCTTTGTTGTATAAAAAATTAATTTCCAATATATCCTACAGCTGAAGCATAATGTACTGTTCTTCCGTTAACATCCAGCTTTCTTTTATCCGTAATAATAACAGCATCAACATATCCCTCAGGATCATTTTCTACCCATAAATTAGCAGCAATGCTTTCTAATTTGCCTTCATCTTCAGAAGCTACCGATACCACCCCATATATGTGATAGTTTCTTTGTGGATCTAATTGCATTCCTTCTTTCTCAAAAAAGACACCCATCTCAAAACCACTTTTGTTTTTAACCATAATTTAACAATTTTATATTATTATTTAAGCATTTATGTAAAAATTTTCACATTTGCCAATACTCTGTAAAAATGTAAAGAAAAAAAGAAAAAATAAAGGAGAAATTATCTCCAGACTTCTATGCCTAAATCGGAAATTTCCTTGGATACGGGGAAAGCTTTGTTTTCCATGTCTTTACCAATAACATAAGCGGATTTTACTCCTGTTATGATTGTAATGACTCTTACTTTTCCTGCGAAATCCTTGTTAATTCTTGCTCCGATTATAACGTTGGCTTCCTGGCTCAAGTTCTCAGAAACCAGCTTTCCAACTGCTTCAAACTCTTCCAACTTCAGGTCAGGCCCACATGTAACATGTATCAACGCCCCAGTTGCTCCGTTGTAATCAACGTCCAACAAAGGATGCGTCAATGCCTGCTTTACAGCTTCGTTGACTCTGTTCGAGTTGTCGGATTCTCCGATTCCTATAGCGGAAACTCCTCCGCCATTCATTATAGCTTTAACGTCAGCATAGTCTAGGTTTATCAAACTTGGTAATGTTATTGTTTCTACTATTCCCTTGATCATAGTACTTACAAGCTCGTTTGCCACTGCAAATGCCTGTTCAATAGGAAGTTGACCTGCAATATCTACAAGTCTGTTGTTGTCAAGCACGATGCATGTATCGGTTTGGTCCTTCAATTCCTGAAGTCCGAACTCTGCCTTGTCTACTCTAGCTTTTTCAGCTTCGAAAGGCATCGTTACTACCCCAATAACTACTGCTCCGCTCTCTTTTGCCAATTGAGCAACAACCGGTGCACATCCAGTACCTGTACCCCCACCCATTCCTGCAAGGACAAATACCATATCAGCTCCACTCATTATCCTTTTCAGTTCAGTCAAGCTCTCTTTTGCTGCTTCCCTTCCCACTTGAGGTTTACCTCCAGCTCCAAGACCACGTGTTAATTCCTTTCCAATAAGGATTTTGTCATCAGCCTTTGTTACGCTAAGATGTAAAGCATCCGTGTTTACTGCATAAACAGTAGCTCCAGAAATACCTTTGTTGTGAAGCCAAGTGACTGCATTGCCTCCGCCTCCACCACATCCAACCACTTTGATGTTAGCCTTGCCAGCTTTCAAGTCATCGAAATTGATGCTGTGTGTTGCTACGTTCGCTATCGCCTCTTTTGCAAAATCTAATGCCATCTTTTTTATTTTTTACCTCCTTTCAGTCTATTGCTCAATCTTTCATCGAAAGATTTTGAATATAAACTACAATATCGCTTTTGGAATCATACCTATATTCGATAAAACCAATACTCTCTTGTTTAAAAATATTTTTATTTTGAAAGACAAGAATTTTTTCTCTTTTTGTTACTATTAAAATACAATTTCTTAGGATTTTTCCAAAATTTCTGCGTTAATTTTTTCTTCTTTGCACAATTCTAAAAATTCTTCGGCATCTTTTTTCGTTCCCACTACAGATCCCCAATGGCAAGGTATCGCCAAGAATGGCTTTATTGTTTTTGCTGATTCAAAAGCTTCTTCAGAATTCATTGTGAACCTTCCACCGACGGGAAGCAGTGCAATTAATTTTTTATTTTCTTGTTTGAATCCTGTAAGATTTTTCATTTCTGGAATAAAATCAGTGTCTCCTGCATGATAAATTATCACCCCATTCATCTTGATTAAGTATCCAACCCATGATTCATTTTTTGGATGAAAATTTTTGTCAATGTTGTATGCAGGAAGCGTGGAAATTTTTATGCTGCCAAATTTCAGCTCCTGGTTTGGCTGGACAATTTCCATTTTTACGGAAATTTTGATTCTTGACAAAATGCTTTGGCAGTCAACCGGGAAAAAAATCTTGGTTCCTTCTTTTATGACCTTTTCAATGTCTGCCAAACTGCAATGATCGTAATGACTATGGGTTATAAGAACAATATCTGCCTTTTCCTGAATTGAAGTAATGTTGTAAGGATCAATATAAATCACCAATCTTTCTTTAATCGTGAAGCTTGCATGTCCCAACCATCTTAACTCTATACCATCAATTATCATTACTTACAAAAAACCCAGAGTTTTATATGGTTTTGTGTCAACTCTGCAATAAATTAGGATGATAATTCAACCATGATTCTATTTCTCTTTGAGCTTCTTCAGCACTTCCAGATGCATGCATAAAATTGTTATAATATAGGCCTCTTTTTTGTGCCTCATCCCAAGAAACCTGTGTTGTTTCATCCCAAAATGTTTTTCTTAAGGTTCCCTGAGCCGCTTTTGCACAGTTTGTTGCCCCCAAAACATCCCTAACCCTTTGAACTATACCATCCCCGGAATAAACAGAAGCAAAAACAGTACCATTTCTAAACGCCTGGATAGTATCTTCATATGTAGGAATATGCATTATATGGGAATAATGTGATCTAATCAGCCCCTCATTAACTCCCCTAATTTTCAAAGGGCTTGACCTTGTGAATTCACCAGTTCTAGTCAAATTTCCATCAAGGAAGGCAAAAATCTCCACATGCATCCTTTCATTATGTGGCTTGACCACCGTCAGAGTTTTCTCAAAAGCCATAAATCAAGATATTTAGTTCTTTTATAAGAATTATTGTGATTTTGTCCATTCTTTCATCTCTCCACCTTTAAGCTTTCCATCCAAAATCTCCAATTCCTCATAGATTCCTTCAATCAAGTCATAGTTCTTGGCTTCTTCCAGGTTTACCCACACAAATTCAGTCAAAGCAGGACAAAGTTTGATCTCATCTGAGACTGGTTCCGCAAACATACTTATTATCAAACAAGGAATATTGTCTGGCCTGATGTAGACTAGGCTTGTAACGTAACCTATGTTTTTTATCTCAAGATTAACCTCCTCCTTTACTTCTTTTCTTAAGATATTTTCAACAACATTGTACCAATGGCTTGAGGTATCTTTTGGTTTTAATGCATAATCCAAGACTTCCATCTTCCCTCCGGGAACTGTCCATTTTTTGGGATGAACTTTCTCCCAATCGGCTCGCTTTGCTATCAGAAACTTGCCGTCTTTCACAAGGATTCCAGTAACAACCACATAATGCATCAAGTTCTTGTCTACTTTTGTTATCATTTATGATCTTCCGGACCGAGGTGGAATTAAATCCTCAAATTTAACAAATCTAAATTTTTCCACAGCTTTTTTAAAATCAGAAGAAGGGTCTTCTCTTACAAAAGTATACATTACGTAACCACTCCACTCGGTTGCTTCATTACAATTAACCGCTTTAAATGTTCCCCTATATCCCTCAAGACGATAATAATGCCCCAATATTGGTGGAGAATCATCCTGCCAGTTATGTCGTCCAAAACTAAGTTCCTCCCCAAGTTTAACCCTAATAGGAAAAAATATTTTAATTAAATTTTCAATTTTCATTTAAAGACTCCATTGCACATATTTTTAAAAACTTCCTCAAAAAGTTTGACTTATGGACAAAAGCGCGATGGTCTCAAAAAACACATCGGAAGAAAAGATTCTCCAGCAGTTTCTTTACAATGAAAAATTGAAGTTTAATGAGATAGAAAAGCATTCAAATGTCAAGTCAAATAAGCTTTCGTATTACATCAAAAGGCTTCTTGAAGATGGAATAATAACAAAAGAACAGGAATTCTATAAATTATCAGACAAATCAGAGGTCTTGATTCCTTACATTACAGAAAAGAAAACAATTCTTCCAGTGATTTTGGTTGCAATGAAGGAAAAGGGCAAAGTATTCTTGCATAAAAGGGAGAAAAGGCCTTACAAAGACAAATTAGGATTGCCAGCAGGAAGAATTCTTTTGGGAGAAACGATAAAAGACGCTACTGAAAGGATAATGAAAGAGAAATTCAACATAAAATGCACATTTAGAAAGGTAAACTCAATTTCTACAGAAAACATACATAAAAACAATGAGACAGTTCATTCATTTCTACTTATTTTAGTAACTGCAACTACAAAAGATAAAATTATTTACGCAGATCTAAAGAAAAACAAGAGGGAGATAATAACAAGTGACTATAAATTGATAAAAGAAGATTTGAACTCTGAAGTTAAAGTAAAGAATATTACTTCAAGAACTTAATTCATCAAAATTAGAAATTGTCCTATAATCATGATCTGGTTGGGGTTTGTTCCCAGGTCTTAAACAAAGGGTAACTTGCATTCCTGCTGCCTTGGCCGCATCTAGTTCAGTCACTACATCAGACAAGAATAGTATATTTCTGGAAGATCTAGCTGCAGCATTGGCAATACGAGTATAGCTTCCAAAGACATTTTTCTGTCCTGCAGTTTGTGTGTCAAAATATCCCCTTATGAATTGTGTTAAATCTCCAAAATTACTATGACAAAAGAGAAGTTGCTGAGCTTGAACACTTCCTGAAGAAAAAATTCTTATTCCCAATCCTTTTTCAGCCACTCTTCTGAAAGCTGGTGGCACATCAGCAAATACTTCACCAACTATTTTACCACTTTCATACCCTTCTTTCCAAATCATTCCTTGCAATTCTTTTAAAGGTCCAAATTTTTTATCTTGTGCCATTAATTCTAAGGCATAATCTCCAACAGCTTCTGGGCTAGAATCAAGAACTGCTCCGTTTCGTTCGATAGCATACCCCACTCTAAAATCAGAAATAATCTTTCTCACCATGGGATCTTCTACATTTTGTGCTAAAAACAACTTTACTCTTTCTCTTGCATAAGGAAACAATTTTTCATGAACAAAACTAATAGGGGTTGTCACACCTTCAACATCGAAAAGCAATTCCTTAATACTGAGATCTAATGAACCCATTCTAAAAAACACGAAAATTACCTTAAATAGATATCTATAATCCAAAATATATTACAATTTCTCTATGCTTCTTGCAATCTGGAATAACTTCTGTTCTTGGAATTTGTCGCATGTTATCTGCATCCCGACAGGAATCCCATTGATTTTTCCCATGGGAATCGATATGGCACAGTTTCCAGCAAGGTTTTGAGGGACAGTTAACACATCATATGAATACATTTCCTCTACAGAGATCTTTTCCCCTATTTTATGGGGTAATCTCGGAACAGTTGGAGAGATAATGCAATCAAATTTCTTGAAAACTTTTCCAAATTCCTCTTCAATCAGTTTCTTTATCTTCAATGCCTGATAATAGTACCTTCCATGATACTCCGCCTTGCTTATCTCTGAACCGCCAAGCATTCTTCTTAATACTTCAGGCCCGCATGATTCTTCTATTTTCTTTCCATATCTTCTTCCATCAAACTTTCTCGTTCCAGAAAAGAACTCAACATAAACGATTGGGTAATATGTTTCAATTGCCAAGTCAAGGTAATCTATTTTTACTTTTTTCACATTCCATTTGTATTTCTCAGCTGCTTCTTCTATCTTCTTTTCCACAAGTTTCTGTATTCTTTCATCTTGAATCTTAAAATCAAGAATTCCAACATTTAGTTTTTTAGGGACTTCTTCAATCTTTTTCAAGTCAATATTCTTACTTTCTTGAGATATTGAGTCATTTTCCGATTTTCCCTTTATCACATCAAAAAGTAACGCAGTATCTGAAACATTCTTTCCTAAAACCCCAATTTGATCGAAACTCATTGCAGAATCAATCAATCCGTATCTTGAAACACTTGAATACGTTGGTTTCAGCCCAACAATCCCACAATGACTTGCAGGATTTCTACAGCTTCCTCCAGTATCACTTCCTAATGAAATATCACACATGTTTGCTGCAACCGCAACCGCTGAACCACTTGATGTCCCTCCGGGAATTAAATCAGTATTGTTTGGATTCTTTGTTGGTCCGAATGCAGAAGTTTCTCCACTACTACCTGCGGCCCACTCATCCATATTCGTAATCCCAATAATAATTGCCCCTTCATTTTTGATTTTCTTTATTATGTCAGCATCATATGTTCCTTTGTATTTTTCCAGTGTTTTTGACGCGCAGGAAATATTCAATCCTTTGACATTTATGTTTGCCTTAACTGCAATTATTTTTCCAGCTAATTTTCCTCTTGTATTTTTTGATTCTTGTTCAGCTGAAGGATTGATTTGAAGAAATGCATTTAATTTCTTTCCTTTCTTGTCATTCTTTTCTATTTCCGATAAATAGGATTGAAGTTTTGTCATTTTGCTACTTTCATAATCAATTCGTTTACATAACTCATAGGACCATCATCTGTGATTATAACATCAAAACTATTTTTGTACAATTCTAAATCTTTCTCAATGTTTTCGCTAAGAAACCCGACTTCTATCAAGTTATCAAAGTCAAATCCTTTAATCATGCCCAAGTCACCAATACTATCGCCCAAAGCTATTACATTTTTTCTTTCCTTAATTTTTGAGTAAATATTCGGAAAATCTTTTATTATAGTCTCATCTTTGTTAAATATATGCATAAGAGGGGGTTTAACCCCTACTGCATTTCCATTTGAATCCCATTCATACAAGTTTGTTATTATGTAGATGTTATCATACAATCTTTTATGTTTTTCAAGAAACATAGGTATCAAATCCCCTATTCCGCTTGAAGACATTATGATTAAAGGTATTTTATGATCATGTAAAAAATCCAGCAAATCCAAAGTTCCTTCTCTAAATTCCACATTTCCTTCATCAATTACTCTTTTTAGGTTGTTTTTGTTTAATTTTGATCTAATCAAAAGCTCAAAGTGTTTTGTCCACCATTCTGCCATTGCTTTTTTTCTCTCGGCCATTGAAATACTATGATCATGTTCAATAGGCCGGTACTTTTCAGCCAAAGCATGTGCTTCCTTAGAATATTCTTCAGATAGATAGTTTTCATTTCTTAAAACTGCAACAAGTGAAAGGGTTTTTTTACCGTTTACAAATACTTTAGTCAAGGTATTGTCAAAGTCAGCTAAGATATGTAATTTTTCCCTTCCATCTTTTGACATTTTCTTTATTTTGTTTTCAAGTTCTTTCTTATTGGAGATAATAACTTCACTCATCTTGTTTTCTCTTGATTTTCTTTTAAAATCCTCATAAAAACTCTACCTTGATTTAATGCGTCCTCAACTGCTTTGTGAGAATTAT
Organism: Candidatus Woesearchaeota archaeon; assembly: GCA_964538405.1. GTDB lineage: Archaea > Nanobdellota > Nanobdellia > Pacearchaeales > GW2011-AR1 > JAGVWT01. The sequence goes on along the minus strand of CAZIET010000014.1, from coordinate 3,160 downwards.
TAGAAATACCTTCAAACCATTTTTCATTAATACTCTTAATTTTAGTTGACCTTAAGTAAGATTTTTTAAGATGAGCCATTACGAACGAATTAACGTCTATAGCTTTGTTAAAAGAAAATGGGATTTCAAATGGATGTAACTTCTGAAGCCTTTTGACAAATTTTACCATATACCAATAAGTAAAAAGATAATCTAAGGTCAATGGCCAACCTAAAAAAATTGGGAAAGATTTATGTTTTTGACTTAGTTTTTCCACCCAATACACATAGCTTTCCATCACCTTTTCTGGAGATTTTTGATTTGATGTTGCTTCTTTATATGCAAGAGGATTCTCTCCCCAAAAACTCATTACATCTGGATGTTCTTTAGCACCTGTCAACGGCTTTAATTTTTCATAAAACCTTCCTAAAATCTTTCCCGTAGGAGAAAAAGCAACAGCACCTAAACTTAACATAGAATACTCTCCAGGAATTGGCCCATTCATTTCTATATCAGTAGATATATAAATTTCTTTAGACTCTCTTTTTGTGTTTTTATTTACCATTTCTTTTTCTCCGCAATTATAAAGTCTTTATTCTTTTCTGGGGCATTATCAAGCATTCTTTTTCTGAAGTCCTCATTTGGTTGAGTTCCTTCTTTTTCAATTCTTTCAAAATCTTTTCTTTCAATCAATGATTCAGGTATTTTCTTGTCTATTTTAGAAATCTTTTTGGAGAAAGAATCCATTATGTCCTTTGCCTGTTGCTTTATCTCTTCTTTCTCTTTTTCAGAAACTTGGTGGAATAGAAAGTCGCTCATTTTATTATGTCATGATTAAATAACGTTTGTTTATAAATTTTATAAGAAAACACTAGTAAGAAATAACTTTCAGTCCTTTTATATTTTTGAAATCCTTGACATTCTTGGTTATTATTTTGTTGACGCCGTTTGAAAGCAAGATTCCAGCGATCATGCAGTCAAATTTTCCCATGATTTTTCCGCTTCTTGACAATTCCCAAAGTATCTTAGAAGATTCTTTCACAGAATTCTTATCCAAGCCTAAAAGGATAATGTCATCAAAAAATTTTTCATAAAATTCAGACTCCAAATCATATTTAGGATCTCCTTGATGGATGCCAAAATATGTTTCCTGGCAATTTATTATGGTGGTCGCAAAATCATCTTCTAAGCCACCCAATACCCTTTTCAAACCATCATCTTTCTTAAAGAAATCGATAATTGCGGTTGTATCAAATCCTATCATTTTTCTTTTCTTGCCTTTTCCATGTATTTAATCGTACTTTCGACGTGCTCTTCAAACTCATCCCTAAATTCTTTCATCCTCTTTTCTGTTTCATTCCAATCTTTTTTATCTTTTAATGCTCCAAAATATTTCATAAGATTTTCCTTGCTTCCCCTTTTTCCATCTTTCTCTTTAAGCTCCATCACAACGTCAGAAAAGCTTTTGTTTTTGTCCTTCAGCGATTTCAAAAATTCATATGCCTCTTTCTTCAGCGAAATGTTTGTGCTTCCCATGTGTACACATATGAGTACTCATATTTAAACTTTTCTACTTTTTTCCTCTTTTGAAGATAATGTTTCTTATCTTTTTTTCCTCATCCAAATCTAAAATAGCATATCTCCCCCATTGAGCTGCCCCGGGATTAATAACTGGAACACCATACAACTTTTTTATTCCCTGATATTCTTCCATATGCCCACAAAGAACCGCAAGTGGTTTGTGTTTTTTTACTGCTTCAGCAAAGAACTTAACACCGGCACTTTCACCATCCATCGGATTTCTCTTATCCCTAATAATATCAAAAACACCATATGGGGGATAATGGAAAACAAATATCTTTTTTAGTTTCCTATTATCAGATTTTTTAATGATCTCAAAAAAGAGTTTTCTCATATATCTATGTCTATTAAGTCTTTTTGGGATTTGTTCTACTCCACTAGGAAACTTTTCCTTACTAAAAAATGCTTCAATATCCATATAACCACCAAATCCTATAAAATTAAGTTTTCTCGCAACCTTGCTTCCATAGTGAATTATCTTTACATTTTTTAACTTCCCAAGATAGTTCTTGTAACTTTTCTTCATCTTCTCTCGCCTTTTTTTCCTTTTTAACTTCTCACCAGCATAATCGTACCAACCATCATCACTATTTCCAAAAATAAGTATAACTGGTTTTCCAATTGTGTCCAAATATCTCAAAATCTTCTTCACAGATTCAAATTCTCTTTTTAAGAGTGTTTTCAAACCCTTTTTTCCAAAGAATTCTTTTGCTGAAATTGTTTCTTCACCTTTTCTTGATCTTCTTAATATTTCCATAACATAGGGTTTCCAGTCCTTCAAACCACCATAATCCCCCACTGCAACAACTATATCAAATTCTTCTTTTTCAATATCTTTTTTTAACTTATTTAGCAAAACACCTTGAAAGTCCCCAATAACTAAAATTTTCATAAAAGGGGGTAGAAAAGAAAATTAATAAAACTAACTAAAATTATTGTCCGGCTTTCAAAGTCTCAACAGCATAATCTACTGTTCTTTGCATTTGATCTCTATACTCGCCATCCAAGTTTGATCTGATTTCTCTTAAAAACTCAGGCAATCTTATTCCATCTACTAAAGTTCTTTCTTCCAAACTCCCACTTTCAGAACTATCTTGAGGAATCACTATAAAAGTTAAACTATATCCCTTTCTACCAACATTAGCTATTTGAAGTGGTAATGGTCTCATTCCTTTAACTCCTCTGAATGTAGCTCCTGCAAAATGTGATTCCCAGATATTTGAATCATAAATATGGGAGTAAGAGAAATCAGCACTACCAAGTTCTGCCCCATTAAAATTAGTTTTTATAATTTCGGCTGCTAAGAAATCAACCCCATCCAATTTTGCTCCACTAAAATCCACTCCATAAATCTCTGTATTATGCAAGTTAGATTCCAAAAGCTCAGCCCTTTCCAATTGAGTCTTAATTAATTTAGCCTCATTTAAATAAGAGTATTTTAATTCAGCCCCATCTAAGTTAGCTTGAGTAAGATCGGCTCCTTGAAGATCAATACCTTGCGCATTCAACCCAATAAGTCTTGCTCCAGTAAGTAGAAGTGGTTCTCTTCCACTATGTTTTTTATTAAAATCTCTTACATATTGATTTAAATCTGTTCCTT
>CAZIET010000013.1:7857-13121 GCA_964538405.1 Candidatus Woesearchaeota archaeon | reverse complement strand
TGCGCTCACAGCATAGAACATTTCTGTTTGCGATGTAGTTAATCGGCAAAAACCTTAGAAAAAAATTGTTTATAAACATTTCGAATCACAGAATCACAATAATCTTTATTAACAAACTTTTTTTATAAAATTTATGGAACTGGTTGCATTATTGTCGAACGACAAGGAATCCTGGGGGCAGATTGCGGGATTGATAAAGCACGGAGACTGGGAAAACATAATTATCGTTGGTGGCGAAACATCAAGAAGTTTTTCTGCGGAAAAGAAATTTGACTTGATTAGAGTCGATTTGGGAAATAAAATAAAAGACTTGACAGAAGAAATTACAAAAAAATTAAAAGGAAAAATAAAAGATATGGAAGTTGCGTTAACAATTGCTTCTGGCGACGGAAAAGAACACATGGCTCTCATTTCCGCCTTGATCAATCTTCCCGTTGGGATAAGATTTGTTGCCTTGACAAAGGAAGGCGTTGTAAATTTGTAATAAACAATAAAAAAATAAAATCAAAAACTAATTATCTCTTTTTTCTTTTTGTTGTTCTCTTTGTTGCCTTTCTTTTCTTTTTTTTAGCTGCCATTTTTCTACCTCTTTTTAGTTGTAATGAAATAGGAAATCATATTTATATATTTTTCTAAAAATGATTACACAAGCGCAACAAGCCAATAAAACATCATTAATAACAAAATTCCCAAAATCAGGTAAGTTGAAATTTTGTAAGACATCTGTGCAAGCTTTTCACTTTTTGTTATTGAAAGTATTGTTAAGTAAAAGAACATTCCACCGTCGAAGATTCCCATTGGGAGCATATTAACGAGTGCAACACTTACACTGATTAAAACAATCCACCACAATAATTCATAAACAAAATCTCCAATTCCTCCGATTTTTGATTCATAAAATGTGTTTGGATTTTTGAAGGAAAGCGCCATGTAGATTTTTCCAAGCATCCCTTTTGTTGTTTGGTTTGAAAAACTAATTCCTAATATTGATGAATTGGTGATTGGGTTTTTTCCAAGAACAATGTCTCTATTGTAAGGCTCTTTGTCTTTTCCTAAAACTTTCAAAGTAACTGTTTCTCCTGGAGGATATTTGGATAATTCTCTGCTTAAGTCTGAAATGCTGTATATTTTTTCTCCATTTATTTCCATAATTGTGCTTTCAAGTTGGGCATTTACTGCTGGCGCGTCCAAATAAAGTCTTAAAATAGGACTATTTTGATTATTTTGAATGAAATCCTTTGTAGTTACGTAAGAAATTCCATTGGATTCTATTTTATTTAACTCACTGTCATTTGTTAGTTTTAGGATATTTTCGTATGAAGGATCTTCTATTGCAATTCCGTTCACGGAAGAAATGTCTGAAATATTGACAAATGCTGCCGGGTAACTGTTAAAAATAACTCCTGCAGGAACAAATGCTAAAAAGAAGAAAATTGAAATTATAGCAAAGAATAATATTCCTGTTAATATGTTTGCGAAGGTTCCTGCAGAAAGAACTGCTAATTGTCCAAATTTTTTGGCCTTTTTCATGCTTTTTTCATCTTGCTCAACAAAAGCAGCTAAGAATATTGGTAGGAACCAAGGAAAAAATCCAAAACCAGTAGATTTAATCTTAATATTGTATCTTCTCATGAAAATTCCATGAGCAAATTCATGAGTGATAGCAACAATTGCTATTATCACAATCCAATATGTAAAATAAAATGGGGGCAAGAAACTTAATTCAAAGACTTGAGGCAAGTATGGAACCAATGGCATCAAAGGAGGAATTTTTATTACTCTTACAATTTCGGGCATGAAAGCATAAAGATAAACTATTCTTACTAAGAGATAAATCATCAAGGCCATTAATGCATATCCTGTTGCAACTGAAATATAGCTGAAAACCGTAAATGTTCTTGGGTGTTTTTTCCCGATTTTATCCATTAATTTTACTCCCCAAGAAGTCCTGTACAAAATCAGCAACCCTTCTCTTTTCAAATTATGTTTCCTAGATCTTAAGAAATAAAATGTTGCAATTGCAAATAGAAACAGGAATACCAGATCATAAATCAAAAAACTTGATACCATATAAAACTCTTTTTTAATAGTTAAATCTTAAGGTTTATTTACTTTTTCCTTAAAGGTCTGAAGGCTCTTTTCTTACACTTTCTGCATTTTACTTTTCCTTCCAGTATTTTTATGGGGCTTGCTCTTATTTTTGTATTGCATGCCCTGCAAACGAAAACGTTCTTGAACAATCTGTTTTGTGCTTCCGGTATTTTTGCCATTTTACATTACTCTCTTGATTACTTTTTGCCCTTCGACATCCCAGTACTCAACATTAGAATTCTCCTGTATCTGTTCTTTTAAATCTTCTGGAACATCAAGGTCAAAACTCTCGAAATTTTCCAAGTCCATGACGTTGCATTTGTTTCCGTTAACCGAGAGAACTTGTGCTTTTCTTTTGTCTACCATAGGAACTTCAAACTTTTCATGTCCTGGAACGACAAAAACCTTCTTTACACCGGTAATTATTCCAATTGCTTCAATTCTTGCCTTTGCATGACCGTGCTTTCCTGTCTTGCTGATGTCAATGCTTCTAACCGTGCAATGAGTCCCGTCAACGGTGATATTTGTTCCAACTTTAGCCTCAGTAGCATCGATTATTTTTAGCACCATTTGAACAAGAGAAAAAATACGTTTATAAAGATTTTTAAAATACGAATAAAGTAGATTAAAATGGAACTGAAAACAAAAGACTTTATTGAAATAGAATTCACGGGAAAGACGGAAGAAGGAGAAATCTTCGATTCAAACAGGAAAGAAGATTTGAGTTCTAATGCAAAAGCTCAGGCAGAGCCATTCATTTTTTGTCTTGGGGAAGGAATGTTTCTGAAAGGGGTGGAAGATTATTTGATCGGAAAAGAGATTGATAATTATGAAATAAATTTGTCTCCGGAAAGCGCATTTGGAAAAAGAAATCCCAGTCTTGTAAGAATTCTTCCTTTGAAAGTTTTCAGGGAAAATAACTTGAATCCCGTTCCCGGAGTAATGTTCAATTTTGACGGAAGGCTTGCGAAGGTTCTTTCTGTTTCCGGAGGAAGAGTAATTGCAGATTTTAACAATCCTATTGCAGGGAAGAATGTTGTTTACAATGTCAAGGTAATGAGAAAGGTCGATGATGCAAATGAAAAAGCAAGGGCATTGATACAATTTTTCTTTAGAAGAGATTTGAAATTTGAAATAAAGGATAAAAAACTTATTATTGAAATTGAAAAAGAATTCAAGCAGTTTGCTGACTTGTTAAAGGATAAGTTCAAGGAGATTCTTGAATTGGATTTGGAGATTAAAGAGATTGAAATGAAAAAAGTTGAAGAAAAGGAGAATTAATTGTCTTTGAACCTTTGTCTTGGTTTTTCAGAATTTGCCGCTCTTGCTAATTTGTGAATTGTAGAAGCTGGCGCCGAAGTAGCATTCCTAAAACCTTTTTCTTCAAATAATTTGGCATCTCTATATAATCCTGTTGCTCCAGCGACCCAGTCGGGAGATCTAGTGAAATAATCTCTTAATGGTCTGTTTTTGGTACTTATTGGTATTCCTATGATTTCTGTGTATCTTTGTGTTACAAAATCCTCATCTTTTGCTTGATGCAATGCTAAATTCCATCTTGCAATATCTAAAGGATAAGAAGCAACTCCAACATATCTGGGAATGTCTGTTGGAGACATAAATTTTTCAGGGTGATCATTCATAAAACGAACTAATTCTCTGACTTTGTCTCTGTTGTTTCTTCCTTCTAATATAACTATTTGTGATTCAGGTACTCCATGAGATTTTAGTCTTTCAATCATATTTCTTCTTTGAGATCTTTCATAAAGAATGGGTCTTCCCTCTGCGTCATTACCTAATCCTCCAGAGACAATCCAATCTCCTTTAAATTGTCCGACATATCCATATAACTCACTAACAGTTTCTGCTGCAGCATCTACTCGAGCCAAATCCATCCATTCGGCAGGTCCTGTTGCAGCAATTACAGCATCTAATCTTGAGGAGGATATAGATTTCCAATCTCTATAGTTTAGCGCTTTACTTATTGCTTTTAGCTTATTACTCATAAAAATATTCTTTTAATCCAATATAAAAACTTTATGAAAGATAACTCGTAAACAGTACAACAATTCTTATAAATAAGTAGAAGTTCGTTATTTTATGGATTTGTACGATCAAAAGGGGTTTAATCCTTCTCAGGCCGCAAACTCTGAAGTAAGAGAAATAGACAAGGAATTGGAGGAATTATTGAAAAAGCAAACCGCCAAGATAAAGGTAGTCGGGGTCGGTGGTGGAGGAAACAATTCCATTAACAGAATGAGGGAAATAGGAATTAAAGGGGGAGAACTGATAGCGGTTAATACTGACGCACAGGATTTATTGTATACAAATGCAGATCAAAAAATCTTAATTGGAAAGGAATTGACTGCGGGACTTGGGGCGGGAAGCAATCCAAAAATTGGTGAAGAGGCTGCGAAGGAATCTGAAACGGAAATAAAGAAGAAAATATCAAACAGCGACATGATTTTTATTACATGCGGACTTGGTGGCGGGACCGGTACAGGGGCTGCTCCAGTAATTGCCAATCTTGCAAAAAAACAAGGTGCCTTGACTATTGGTGTTGTTACAATGCCGTTCACGATTGAAGGAAAGAAGAGAATTGAAAATGCAATGAATGGTTTGGAGAGAATGGAAGCAGTCGTCGATACTTTGATTGTGATTCCGAACGATAAGCTACTGGAACTTGCTCCAAATTTACCATTGCACACGGCGTTCAAAATAGCAGATGAGATTCTTACTAATGCAGTAAAAGGAATTACTGAGCTTGTTACGACTTCTGGACTTGTAAATCTTGATTTTGCGGATGTAAAGGCAGTTATGGTTGATGGGGGAGTTTCACTTATAGGAATGGGGGAGTCAGATAATACAAATAATAGGGCGACAGATGCAGTCGAAAAGGCAATTGATAATCCATTGCTTGATGTTGATGTTTCAAATGCTACGGGAGCTTTAATTAATATAATTGGTGGAAATGACATGAGCCTTGATGAATGCAAGTCAATAGTAGAGGCAGTAGGAAACAAACTAAATTCTGAAGCGAAGATAATTTGGGGTGCACAGATTTCTCCGGACATGGAAAAGTCAGTAAGGGTTTTGTTGATAATTACGGGAGTTCAGAGTTCGCAGATTTTCGGACATGGAGATTCTGTTGACAAAATGAAGCACAAGGAAAT
>CAZIET010000013.1:3880-7757 GCA_964538405.1 Candidatus Woesearchaeota archaeon | reverse complement strand
ATGGAAGAAACACAATCAGTCAAACAAAAACTAACGTCATTTTATCACCAGTCTGTGAGGGTTTGGCATATACTTAGAAAACCGACAAGAAAGGAGTTTTTGATGGTTACAAAGATTTCAGCTATTGGAATCCTCATTGTAGGTATTGGCGGATTCATAATTTCAATTTTTATGGGATATTTCTTCTAAAGTAACTACTTAATAAAAGTAACAAAGAGAAGGTTTTATAAAACCCTTTTTCCTAAGATTTTTATGGAAAAATCATCTAGATGGCATTATGAGGGGATTCGTAGTCAGAGACAGGATGAAGCCAAAAGAACATTAAGAGAATTTCAAGCAAGATTCAGGATAAGGGGACCACAAGCAGGACTAGTTAATCAACTCACAAACGAAGCTACAAGTAGAAAAGATGACACTAATAAGTCTCACCCAATACTTTTAGGGCCAGCAACTGTGGATAGCTTGTTAGATGAGGTACCGGAAAGGTTAGATTACGTTAAAGAGAGCAAACTTCCTTTTGATGATATGTTTTTTGAGTTTATGGAACCGGTTGACGGAGTTTTACCTGGGTTTGATGTTCCGGGAAAACTTTGTGGATTGCAGTTGAATAAAACAGGAATGCTGGAGGAAGAAGACTCTTATGCCGTTACTGCATTCTATTCAATCCCAAATAGTGGTTATGCTTCTGCAGAATTTCTTGTTTTCAATGATAATCCCGTACTTTTGGAAGAAGGAAGATTAAGGCTTCCTCGTGGCAATAGTGTAGAAGTCCTGTGTCTAGAAAGAGCAGATGCACATGAAGCTAGCGAAAGAGTTAAAGAAGAATTTGGGGTGCAAGCAATTAATTTATCTGCAGGAGAGTTTAGGGCAAAGATTGAACAATATAGAGATCAGTCTGGAAAAACAGGACTAAGAGTTAGAAGAGTAAAAGAAATTTTACCTTATATTCGTGAACCTACAGATCAAGGAGAAGATCTTGATTATTTGAGTGAAGGGTTGGAAAAACAGTTTGGTAAAATAAACAACCTTGCTATTAACACTATAAATTACATAAACGCTCAGAATGTAACTTTGGTTCCAAGAACTAGAAAAATTAAAACAATCACTCGTTCTAGAAAAGGAAGAGAAATTGTTCATAATGCAGAAATGCCTTATCATATAGTTGGGATTGAGAGTAGAACTCAAGTTGTTGATCAAGAAAGAGAAGATAATGGTTCTTTACGATGGAGAGTATATGTAAGGGGGCACAATAGAAGAATTAGGGATGAAAAAGGAAGCATAAAATATGTAACTTGGGTTCACCCCCATGTTAAAGGACCAGAAAATGCTCCTTGGAGAGATCATAGATATGCTGTACTAGCAGGAATGTTGGAAAGAGAAAGAACAATGTTATCAGATTATCTGCCTCCGAAAGTTGCTTAGGATAATTTTATAAACGATTTTTTCACTATATTCCTATTAACACCTAGTGGATACAAAATGATTTTCATCATAAAAGTAACGACGAACAAGGAAGAAAGAGCACTCGATTTGATAGCTGAAAGAGTAGAAAAGAAATCACTAAATGTTTTCTCAGTTTCAAGAACTCACGGACTAAGAGGATATTTGGTTTTGGAAGCAGAAGACGTTGATTCAGCAAAAGAGGCGGTTTTCAATTTGCCATACATTAAAGGAATAATCGGAAAGCCAGTAACTTACGATGAAATAAAGAACATGTTTGAGCCTGCAGTTGAAGCAATCTCAATAAAGGAAGGAGATATTGTTGAAATGATAGGAACAAGCTTCAAGGGTGAAAAAGCAAAAGTTTTAAGAGTAGACAAACAGAAAGAAGAAGTTGTTGTATCTCTTTTGGGGGCTGTGGTTCAGTTTCCGGTAACGATAAAGATAGACAATATTAAAGTCATCAGAAGGGAAGAAGTGGAGGAAGAAAACAAATGAATACATTAATGAGAAGATTTTACGAATGGAGGCTAAGTGTAGTGGAAAGACAGTTTTCTGCTTTAGCCATTGAAGAAGATGAAATGTATGAGTCTATGCCAGAAAGCGTTCGGGTAAAAATTGGGTCTCCTACCCCAGACTTCTTGGATTTTGCCGGAAAAAATTTTATGGAAGATTATTTTATGGATACATGGCGAGAAATGGGGATGTTAATTGAAAAGAAAAGTCTTTTATTAGCTAAATTAGGAGAACAACAAAATGCAAATTAAATTATTGACAGAAGGCGGAAACTTGACACCAGGGCCATCACTTAGCCAGAAGCTTGGACCGGTTGGAATCAGCATGGGTGTTGTAATCCAGAAAGTCAATGATGCAACGAAAGAATACAAAGGAATGAAAGTTCCTGTAGAAATTGAAATTAATGCTGAAACAAAAGAAATTCACATCAAGGTTTCATCTCCTCCGGTATCTGGATTATTGAAAAAAGAACTGGGAATAGAAACTGGATCAGGAATGCACAAGAAAGTGAATGTTGGGAATATTTCTATTGAGCAAATAATCTCAATCGCAAAAACAAAGATGCCGGACATGCTTGCAAAAGATATGAAAGCAGCAGTAAAGACTATTATTGGAACATGCGGATCACTTGGAATTTTGGTTGAAAACAAACTAGCAAAGGAAGCAGAGCAAGATATTGATTCGGGAAAGTATGATAAAGAGATCAAGGGCGAAAAAACTCAAATGTCTGAAGAGAAAAAGGAAATGTTAAAGAAATTCTATTCAGAATTGAAATCAAAGCAAGATGCTGCAATGAAACAAGAGCAGGCAGCTGCAGAAGCTGCTAAGGCTGCCGCTGAAGCTACGGCAACTCCTGCTGCAGGAACAGCAACAACAACGGCTGCAACGCCAGCAAAGGAAGAGGCAAAAACTCCAGAGAAAAAGGAAGCTAAGAAGAAATAGTTTTATAAATTTACTCACGCCCTTTAATTTTAGCGGGGCTATGGGGAAGCTTGGAATCCTTCCAGGTTTGGGACCTGGCGTCGTCGGTTCAAATCCGACTAGCCCCATAAATTTCAATAAAAAATGGCAACAAAACTGAAAAAAGCAAGAGCGGCGGGAAGATTCGGAGCCCGATATGGAAGAACAGTAAGGGCAAATCTAAATAAAGTAGAAGATATTCAAAGAAAAAAGCAGAAATGTCCTTTCTGCGGAAGACCTGGAGCTAAAAGAGTATCCAAGGGAATTTGGCAATGTACTAAGAAAAACTGCGGAAAAAAATTTGCATCAGGGGTGTTTTACATAAAATAAAATGGCAACATATAAATGTTTCAAGTGTGAGAAGAAAATAAAAAGCGAAAATCTTGACAAGAGATTCGTTTGTCCTTTCTGCGGGAGCAAGATTTTCTACAAACCACGAACAAGAGTCAGAAAAATAAAATCAGTTTAATATGGAAGCACAAGTAATTGATTTAACGGAGAGAAGAGATGGAAAGTATTTAGAAGGCTTAACTAGAGGTCAACAAGTTACTTTAAACCTTGGGGGTAAAACACAATTAGCTTTTTATAAAGAAGGACTAGTTAAATTAAGGCCACAAATGATAGGTCCAAAAAGAATTATTACGGGGGACAACGCATTAAGATTTGCTATAAAAAATGGTGGTGAAATTAAAATTGCAGAATTTTGTCCGTGGGATCCAGATTTAAAGGTTGTTAATAATGAAATACATTTACCATCAGAATATTCTGATTTGGGTTATGAAGGGTGGAGACATGTTAATCCAGACTCGCAGTATGGTCAAAATATAAATAAAAAGTTTGCTAGGGTTGGATTGTGAATATGGAAAACGAAAAAATCCAGGAAATGCAAATCCTGGAACAAAGGCTGCAACATATTATTCTTCAAAAGCAATCTTTTCAAATGGAATTATCAGAAACAGAA
>CAZIET010000013.1:0-3870 GCA_964538405.1 Candidatus Woesearchaeota archaeon | reverse complement strand
ATGAGACTTTCAAGATTGTTGGGAATATAATGTTAAGATCAGATAAAGAGTCTGTGAAAAAAGAGCTTGGCGAAAAAAAAGATATGCTAAATCTGAGAATAAAGTCGCTGGAGAAGCACGAAGACTTAATGAACAACCAAGTTGAAAAGTTGCGTTCTGAGATTGTGAAATCATCCAAAAGTTAACAAAAAGTTACGAAATCTTTATAAATAAGTGCCCTATAAAACTAACATGGTGTTTGAAAAAATAAAAAAAGCGTTTTCCGACAAATCAGGTGATGCCGCTGAAGATTACCTTGAGATTGATTTGGGGCAGGAAAAAAAGGACAGAAAAGTGGTTGTGAAGCTTTTCAACTTGACAACTTACGACGATGTTAATCCGATTCTTAATGCATTGAGGGAAGGGTATACGATTGCAATGATTGACATAAAAACATTGAAGCAGAGAGACTCAATTGAGTTGAAAAGGGCTGTTTCAAAGATAAAGAAGACGGTTGATGCTCTTGAAGGGACAATCGCTGGCTTTGGAGAGAACAATGTTATTGCTACGCCTTCATTTGCCACAATTCTTAAGGAAGAAGTTGCGCCCAAAGAAGACAGAAAAGAACCTCTTTGGTGATTATTTACAAACATATTTTATTTCTTATATAGATTATTATACTCTAGCTATCGAGAAAACGGTTTTCAATGCCACAACTATTGTTGCTGGCGCAAATAATGCAAGCAAAGCACCAAATATCGATCTTACTGCATCTCCTACCCCTATTCCTATAAGAGATCCTGTGGCACTATCCATTCCAAGTCTGCTTACAATAACAAGGACAGCTCCCGCAATCATAAACTTTTCGGAATCTCTTCCAGTAACATTCATAAATCCGACAAAAATTCCCAAAAGCACGAGTATTGCGTATATCTGCTTGCTATAGGCAGTCAAAGCAGGAATTGGGATTAAAGTAGTTGCAAGACCAATAACTAATGCTAAAATCACTCCAATCAAGAATGCCCAGGCACCAACGCGATTTTCCTTGGCTATGATTACCATTTTATATGGAAAATTATGTATCAAAAAATATATAAACATTTCGTAAAAACTCTTTTCAACCTATATTTTCAAAGATAGAAATATTTTTAAAGCATAGTAACTCCAGAATGATTACAAAAATGAAAACAAAATTCTTTGCGATATTTGTTTTAGCTTCAATATTAATGTTGGGCCTAGTAGCAGCCGCCATTACATTAAGTCCAAGCACATTGACTTTTGATAAGAATGATACTTCTAAAAACTTCACAATAACCAATTCCGCAGGTTCAAATACCACTAACATCACTTTAACTTCTCAAACAATTAGTGATGCAAACGGAAAAACAATTACAATAGGTTTCAATGTAAGCACCCCTAACATCACTGCAGGAAACACATCCACAGTGCAGGCAAACGTGACTTCACAGGAAACGGGATTCCTTCTTGGAGAACACTCAAAAACATATACAATCACCGATACTAATAATTCTAATACTACGGCAAGCTTGACTCTTAAGTTCATAAATTCATTCTGCTCAGCCGGAAGTGTAAATGAATCTGATTTAAAATTAAAGGTTGATATTAATAATGACGGCCAAGGGGATGACAATGAATGGATTCCTTTAGACACAATAAAAATTGATGTGGAACTTGAAAACAACGGCGATGTTGATTTGGATAATGTCATATTTGAACTTGGGATGTACAAGAAAAACTCAAACTCAGATGTTGCCGGAGACATGATCTGGATAAGCAAGGATGATGAGCAGTTTGAGGTTGGAGACATAAATGAGGACAAGAAGAAAAGCCATACTTTCGAATTCCGGGTCGATCCTGCAGAAGTTGATGACAGTGATTATAACATTGTTGTGAAAGCATATCCTAAGGGAGATCAAAGCACAACTTGCATTGACCACTCAAGTGATTTTGCAGAAAGCACATTCGGATCCAGCACAGAATCAATAGCCGAGATTTCAGTTGTAAAGGAAACTGACATATCCAAGATGGTTGTCATTGATGAGGATGTCAATCCCATAACGGCATTCTGCGGAGAGACGGTAAGTATGACAAGATCCGTTTACAATGTTGGAGATGAAGACTTTAGGGATCAGATAAAAGTCACTTTGAATAATAATGAACTTGGAATAAACCTGGAAGATGTAATCCTTGGAGACTTTGACCAGGGAGACAAGGCTGAAACAAGTTTTTCATTTGTAGTTCCTCAAAATGCAGTTGAGAAGCAATATACATTGAATATGGATACATTTTATGATTACGATGAGGATGACAAAACCTACGATGAATCCTCAGACGAGACATTTGTTGCTTATTTGAAAGTTCAGGGAAATTGCGGGGCAGCTTCATCCGGAAAGGTTGCAGTTTCTCCTCAATTGCAATCAGGTGGCGAAGCTGGTGAAGAAATGGTCATTAAAACAACAATCAGAAACACGGGAAATCAGACGGCAACATATATGGTTAATGCTGCAGGATACTCTACATGGGCTTCATCTGCAAGCGTAAATCCAACAACAGTAACTGTTCCGGCTGGCGGATCTGCAGATGTTTTGATAACTCTTGATGTTAAGGATGATGCTTCGGGAAATCAGACATTCAATATTGAATTGGTGTCAAACGGTGCATTGGTATTGACACAGCCGGTTTCAGCATCCATTGAGAAAGGCGGATTTTCATTCGGAAAGATTTCACTTGAAGGAAATTGGTATCTATGGGCTCTGGGGGCATTGAACGTAATCCTTGTAATAATAATCATAATTGTTGCAATAAGATTGATGAGAAGATAAAGAATAAAAACTTAATTTATTTTTATACTTAAAATGATAAAACCTAATAAGAGTTTAGCCGCAGCATTTCTTTTACTTGGAGGATGTGCTGGTCTCGAGAGGAGTTGTAGTACTTTTAATGCTGAAGAGTTTGGTGCTGATTGGATAATTGCTCAATATGATACTAATGGTAAGCCGTATAATTGTTGGAAGCTTGATGACGTTTCTGTAAAAGATGAACAAGGAGGAGGAATTCATTGGCTTGATCAGGATGGTCACTTAGTTCATATTGGAGGATGGTACAATAGAGTTCAAGTAGAAAGAAAAGCTTTTGATCAAGCAGCAAGGTTGGTGGGTGTAGAGCTATCTAAATGTGTCAATGGAAAATACACACATTAATTTTTTCAAAGATAAGTTATTTAAAACATTTTTTGCTTTGTTGTTAATGAAGAAGTCAGAAATTGTTGATATTTTTTTAAGATATTTGATTCTTGTTTTGGTCGCTTTACCGAATCTTTGGATTTTTTATTTTATATTCACTCCACTGACAGTTTATTCTGTTTATTTTATACTAAATGTTTTTTTTGATGTTACCTTAATAGAGAATTTCATAGTTATTAACGATCAAATTTACATAGAACTGATAGAAGCATGCATTGCCGGGGCTGCATATTACTTCCTGCTTATATTGAATTTGTCAACGAGAAAAATAAGAACAAAAACCAGGATTGAAATGATATTGTTTGCATTTTCTTCTTTGTTGATTTTGAATGTCGCCAGAATACTTGTTCTTACCTTTGTGTTTTTCCAGGGATATTACTTTTTTGACATAACACACAAGTTGTTTTGGTACAGCCTAAGCACAATATTTGTTGTTGCTATATGGTTTGCCGAGGTTAAAATATTCAAAATAAAGGAAATTCCATTCTATTCAGATTTGAAATATTTGTATAAGAAGTCTTTTCTAAGAATATGAAGAATTTGAAAGTATCTTGTTTAGCTTTATGAATGTCTCAAGCATAAATCTTTCTGTTGCGGGTAAAATCTCACAATTATGAACGTTTATGTT
>CAZIET010000012.1:2683-14868 GCA_964538405.1 Candidatus Woesearchaeota archaeon | reverse complement strand
TGGCAAATGTAAAGGTTAACTCATTGCTTATAATTGGTAATAGGCAAGAAGTTGGAGTGGATGGTAAAAGTGCAATAGAGGAATTTACAAGAGTAACTGGGGTGCCAGTAGATTCATTGATTTCTGCTGTGGATGTATATGAATATCTTGTTGAAAATGGAATGGGTAATGAGGCAGAGAAAATGAAAAATTATCTGTTGATGTACGGAACAGAGGAAGTGAAAAAAGAATTGTCAAAAAATATTGTGGACAGATTGTACTCAAAAATGGATGAAAAGAAAACTCCCTTATGTGTTGGTCTTGATCCAAACCTGAAGGCTTTTCCAAAACCATTGTTGGATGAAGTGACAATTGAATTTGGCTCAAACTACATGGCAGCTGCAGAAGCGATTAAAAGATTCAATTTCAAAATAATTGACGCAACACATGATTTGGTTCCTGTTTACAAATTACAGAGTGCCAATTACGAGCAGTATGGATACTATGGTGTTAAGGCTTTGGAAGACACAGTAAAGTATGCGAAAAGTAAAGGAGCTATGGTAATACTTGACGCAAAAAGAAACGATATAGGGCACACGGCAACTGCATATGCAGAATCCCATTTAGGGAAAGTTTTATTGCCTGATGGAGCTTATCTCAGGAGTGCTGATGATTTTGATTTCATGACTGTCAATGGATATTTGGGAAGTGATGGAATTCTTCCTTTTGTTGAAGTTGCAAACAGGGATAACAAAGGAATATTTGTTCTTGCCAAGACTTCCAATCCGGGATCTGGTGAATTGCAGGACCTTGAAATATACGGATGGAAAGTATATGAGATCATGGCAAATTTGGTTAATCAATGGGGAAAAAGCAATATTGGCAAAAGTGGATATTCAAATATTGGTGCGGTTGTTGGAGCGACATATCCCGAAGAAGCCTCAAAATTGAGAAGGATTCTTCCCAATGCGTTGTTCTTGATGCCCGGATACGGAAGACAAGGTGGAAAAGCAGAAATTTTGGTTAATGGTTTTGATCACAACGGAAGAGGGGCTGTTGTTAATTCCTCAAGAGCCATAATCTATGCATTTTCTGATGAAGAGTTTATGAAAAAACATCCAGAATTTGCGAAGCCGGAAAAATTTGTTGAAGCTACAAGGCAAGCGACAATTGATGCGGTAGCGGAAATTAATGATGCTTTGAGAAAAGCAGGAAAATTGCCTTCTGAATGGACTAATAGTTTCTAGACTGATTACTTTAAATTTGTCCTATAACCTTCTCTTGCCAAAAAATCAGTAAATGCTTTTAATTCATGGTCATGATTTCCAGGGTCTTCATATAAACCGAAAAATTCTGCGTACTTTAACTGTGGATTAATCAAAGCTATTGGTTCTTTCTTGTAGGTTATGTTGATCACTCTTTCTTCACTGACATCGATATCCGTGCCTTCAAAAAATCTGGCAAAAAATGTTTCATCTCTAACTTCATCTGTGACTCCCTCTAAATCCATCATATTTGTTTGATATTTTTATTTATAAAGATATTCATTTTAGACTACATATTTAGAAAAACGTCTCAGGGAGGACTCGAACCTCCGACCCCATGATCTCTGCATGTACAAAAATCTAACAGTCATGTGCTCTACCTGACTGAGCTACTGAGACTTAAAATCAAAAAAAGAAATTGATATTTAAACTTAATCTTTCATAAGATTTTTAAGTGGGTATTTTATGAGATTTTATGCCTTTTAATAGAGAAGCTCTGAAAGAATTAAGAAAACGTCAAGAATGGAGTCGATTAGAATTTGCATTGAAGTTTAGTAAATTTCTTGAACAAAATTGGCCCGACAGATTAAAAATAAGTTATTCCGAAAACGCCATTTACTTATGGGAAGAAGGAACGAATGTGCCAAGAATTTTTGAAGCAATAGATCCTCTTTATATCTTTGCAAGAGTTTTGGGACATAGTGATTTAGAGTTTTATGTTAAACCTTTTGGTTCTTAATCTTTATTCTTCAATCCAAGATCATAAACTGGTTGAACTTGATGTTTTTCAAGATAATTGTAGACTTTTGATTGTTTGGAGCCCCTTATCAAAGATATAATTCCTTCTTGGGCGCCTTCAATGTGTTCTGCATCTCCAATTACTCCCACAGTGTTGTCTTTAACTTCAAAGAAACATTTTGTTAAACCTTCCAAAACTTTCAATGTCTTTCCTTTGGTCCCAATTATCCTACCACGAATTCTTTCAAGATCCTTTCTTTTTGTATGGTCTTTTATGTTGATGATTTCAAATACATAATCTTCCTCTTTTATAAGAAGGGCAATTTCAAATGTGAAACCTAAATTCAATGCATCAATAATCTTTTCTGCATAGTATTCATTTTCAGGGTTACCTTCTATTGAAACTTCCTTGCCCTTTATTGTTAATTTTACATCCAATTCCTTTTCAACCTGTTTGCGGCTCTTTACAATTCTTCCAATTTTATCAGCTATTAACTTCTTCATTTTTCTTCAAAGATGAAACATTTTAAATTTCTTTGTAGTTTAGAGTTCCTCATCATAATGTTTATAAATAGTTATGTAAATTGTATTTTATGACTTTGGAAAGATTTACAGAAAAAGTTAAACCTACTCCATTAAAGGACATAGTTAGTGCACTTTTTAGTGAGAGGTCTACTCTAAAGGGGAGCACAGTTATATCTGTTTTTAGACGTAATGGGGACTATAGTGCTGCAGAAATAAAACATGCCTTAGGTGAATTAATTGGTGAAGGAGCGATAGTAGATTATTATTTAAGAGGAACGCCTGCAGATCAACAAACTCCAGAAAATGCTCTTTATGCTTCGAGACCAAAATTATCTTAGAATTCAACAGTTTCCTTTTCCAAGTAACCATTTCTTTTCAGCCATTCAACCTGATTTGGCCTATATTTGAATATTACATCTCCCTTATCTTTGTCAAATTCCCAAGGTTCAATGATTACTATGTCTCCAGGCCTTAGCCATAATTTTCTTTTCAGTCTTCCAGGAATTCTACAATTTCTATTTTTTCCATCAAGACAACGAACCATCATCTTGTTCCCTCCAAGTCGACTTTCGATTATCCCCAGAACTTCTTCACCTCTTGGAAGCTTTACTCTTGTAACTACTTCATCTTCCACTTCGGCTGGTCTTCCACGATTATTCATAATTAGTTTTGTTTCAGAATCTTTATAAATCTAGTCTTTAGAAAATAAAAAATTATATCAGCTTAATGGCAAAAGGGATTCCTTGGATTG
The DNA here is from genome assembly GCA_964538405.1 of Candidatus Woesearchaeota archaeon. GTDB lineage: Archaea > Nanobdellota > Nanobdellia > Pacearchaeales > GW2011-AR1 > JAGVWT01. The sequence goes on along the minus strand of CAZIET010000012.1, from coordinate 11,610 downwards.
TTTGAATATCATCTTCAGAAATTATTCCCGATTTGACTGCAGCATTGGTTGATTCTTCACCAACTATATTGAATGTAGCATCTTCTCTTAACATGGTCTGCAACAATTTAATGACTTCACTCTCAGTGGCTTCATCTCCCTTGTAAAAACTTTCTTTTACATCCAACTGAAAATTTCCCTCTTCAAACTTTTTTCCAACTAAATCAGTATCACAAACTACAACTACATCTCTGTAAGTCTTTATGACCTTTACTAGCATGAAAACTCACCAAGCCTTTTTAGCGCCTTCTTTAACTGCCTTTTCTGCGTTTTCCTGCGACATCATAGCACTCATGCTTGTTCCGCAAACAGAGCATTTTCCTTTAGCTATGAATCCACCTCTTGAAGTTTTTCCAATTTCGGGGTTTTTCATTTCCCTTTTCTCCTTACATTTAACGCAATATCCTGTTACCATTGTTTTAACCTCCTGGAATCTGAAAATTTATTTGATTTATAAGGTTTATCATAAGAAGTTGTACTTGAAATTCATAATCCTTAAAAGGGCAAAAAATTGTTTGATAAGGCAATGATGGTCGGACATATATCTATATCTTATGGAAAAGGAAAAGATAGTCGGCGCAAGGCTGCTGTTCTTTTGTATGTTGGAATGGATCTGTATGCAGTTGACGGCAGGAATGTGGGTGGAAAATTACTTCCTTTTACTGTTGCAGACTTATGTGATAATCCAGATGTAGATTTCCATTATCTTGGTCAACCCGTTGATCGTGCTCACACAAGTGTTTATGGTTTAAATCCTCTTGAAGATATTAGTGTTTTAACTCCTCAAGTAATAACTTACCATTCGGATAATGTCGTGGACTTTATTCCAGTTATAACTGCTAGAGTAGAGGCACAAAAGAAAGCCCAAAAAATTGGGAATTTGGAAAAGGCAGTAGCTTAAATTTTACTTCTTACAGAATGCTTAGCACCGCAAGCCAAGCAATGAATGAATGTCAATCTGTCTTCTTTGATTAATTCCGTGTCTGGTTTTCCACACTGTCTGCACAAAACAAATTCTTTAACATAATCCCGAACTTTTTGGTTTATTCTTTCACTTGGGATTTTGTTGTTCAAAATCAATCTGTCTCCTTCCTTTTGTCCTGAAGTTGCCAATTCCCTTAAAATGAATTTCTGGAACTGTTCCGGATTTCTTCTTATGTGGGTTGCAATCTGGAAAAAATTAGTAAGAATTGTTTTTTTGCCCTCAAAATATCCTTCTACTTTTGGAATCTCAAACCTCTCGCTATCCTTGACTGAGACCTGTTTCACTTTTTTGTATGCATCTTCAAGCAATTTTTCGTAGTCGTTCATGTAGTATTATTTACTTCAAGGAAACTTTATAAAGATTTCAGGCCTTTTTTGAGTATGAACTTAAGGGCAATTATAATTGGCATAGGGATTTTTATTCTTACCATGTTTGTTGCGATTTACGGCATAAGCATATTTTTTCCCCAGCCACAATATGAGGACTTTTGTGGAGTTGAAAGATTTCCAAAAACAGTAAATGGAGAAGATAGAGTTTGTCCCGCTGTGTGTGTTGAAATGTATGAAATACAAAATGGAAGCTGTGTTTTAAATTCATGCGGAAGCGGATGCGGGCCTGATGCCGTAACAACTTTTGACAAATTAAGCCAATGTGAAATAGCCCTTTCAGGAAAAAACTGCTGGGAAATGCATAATGAGGCAATGAAAGAAAATAGCATGAAGAGATTCTTGCTTGCAATACCTATAGGGATTGCACTTATAGTTTTAGGAAACGCTTTGTTTGCTGTTGAAACAGTCGGAGTTGGATTGATGGCTGGTGGGGCAGGAACATTCATTTGGGGTGCTGGAAGTTATTGGGGATATGCCAGTGATGTTTGGAGATTCATAATTTCATTGGTTGGGTTAGTTGCATTGATAATTTTTGCATACTGGTTTGAAAGAAGGAACAGAACTTTCTTTGACAATATTTTAGGAAGAAGAAGATAATTAGGCTTCAATAACTGTTTTAACTCTTATTCTCTCAATTGCTTTCTTTGCGGCGTGTTCACTTAATCTTTTGCTGGCTTCTTCAAATCCTGGCTGAAAATAGTTTTCCAAAACTTTTTTTGTTGCACCTTGTCCTATAATCTTTATTTCCATTAATACTTTGGAAGAAACATCATAAATCATTGGGGGAGAAAGCTTCGGAGAGAATTTCTTTAGGCCGTCATTAATGTCATTCATCAACATCATCTCTCCACGAAATTCCCTGTCGTCCATAATTATACTTCAGATTTTAGGCATTTATAATTTTATAGAATTATCAGGGAGTGACACTAACCGAGCCACCTTACAACCCCCGGACGAGGTTCAAACACATAACCTTCTTCAATCAATTTCTGAACTTCTTTATTGACTTTATCAAAAGATTCGTTTGCTTGAGTTGGAATCTTGGCAATTTCAATTCCTCCTGTGGGCTCGGAATTTTTTATTACTTCTATTATTTTATCCTTCAATGAAGAAGTTATTGGGGTTTGAGCAGTTTCAATTTTTGCAGGAATTATTTTTGGTGATTTTTCAATTTCCATTTTTCTTACCAATAAATATTTTGGATTTTGTACAGAGATTGTTTCTGGAGCAAGATAGATCTCGTTATTGAAGAATCTTGTACCTCCGATTACAATTATTGTCTCTCCAACTTGCAAATCTTTTAGCTTGGGGATATCATCACCAAACAGTTTAAGACTTATCTGACCAGAGCCATCATCTATTTTTACAAAAATGAACCTTTTTTCACCTTCATTTTCATATTTTTCAACAACACTTCCCACAACATTAACTCTTCTTACTTTCAATCCATTTAAATCAAGGTAAGAAAATCTTTCGTTTTCCATTATTGGTTTTCCTGTAAGAATTTCTCCAATTCTTAATTTGTAGGCAATACTCCTTTTGAACTGTTCTTCTGGCATCTAAAGCGGAAAGGGAATTAATTTATAAGATTTGTCATGCTTTTTGACGACTTAATTTTCTCTTATTTTTTATATTCCTTATCTAATGTTTCTTTTACATTTACTAATCTGTTTTTGTATAGCTCTTCTAAATCTTCTCCAAGCAAATTTGATAATCTTAATGCGTGCATGAGTAAATCCGGAGTTACTTCATTTCTGATCTGTTCGTCTGAAAAATTAATATTATGCTCCATTCTCTCAGAGTATGTAGATAATTTTCCCAGTAATTTTCCCATGTGTAAGGTTATATGTCTAATCTGTTCGGAAACGGGTAGATCTTTATGATCCCAGTTTTGTTCATCAAATTCCTTTTCAATCTTTTGTAATTCTTTTGTATCCATTTTATCCCATCTTTTGAACATACCCTTTTTTAGGCTCAAAAATTATTGCATTTTTCAACAATTCAACAATTGCATCGTCTATTTCGTCTGTCGTCATTTTTCCCTGAAGTTCTCTTTGAAGTTCTTCAATTGGAATTAATTTTCCTATTTTTTCTTCCAATTCTGTTATTTTTGTCCTTAACATGAAAACTTTGCTTCTTTTTGATCCGGTCATGGTTCCGGAAATCTTGTCAATGTCAAATGTTTTTGATTCTTCATCATAACCTACCTGCATCATGTAGGATTTCATTATTGCTATTGCTCTTCTTGCATCCTCTCTTGTAACTGTCTTGTCCAATCTGATTTTTGCTGATGCCTCGCTCATACGGATCAATCCTTCCAATTGCCTAGCTGAAATTGGGATTGGCCTTATGGTATCTGAAGAAACTGCAGTGCTTCTTAATTCAATGTAGAACTTTTCTATTTCATCTATTGCTTCATCGCTTAGTTGCGGAAAGATTTTCTGTTTTGCATATGCAATATATTTTCTGAACAAATCCCTTGGAATTTCCATCTTTCTTCCCTGAGTTTTGTGCTCTTCCAAAACATGCCTTGCAATTTTTCTGTCTTTTTCCTTGTTTGGAATGTCTCTTAATGGAAAGATTACATCAAATCTGTTGATCAAAGTTACGGGGAGGTCGAATTGGCTTCCCAATGATTCTTCAGGATTGAATCTTCCAAGCTTTGGATTTGCCGCTGCCAGCACAGAGGTTTCTGCACGCAAAGATGCTTGGACGTTTGCCTTGCTTACTGTTATACTTTGCTGTTCCATTGCTTCATGCATGGCGCTTCTTTCCTGCGGATCCATTTTCTCAAGCTCATCAATCGCAACCAAACCTTTATTTGCCAGAACCATCGCTCCTGCTTCCAGAGACCAACCACGCAAATATTCATCTCTCACAACAGTTGCAGTCAACCCCGCACCGCTCGTGCTCTTACCGACGACAAATCTTCCTTTTGGAGCTATTTCTGCCATGAATTTCAGTGTGCTGGATTTTGCAACTCCCGGATCTCCTATCAGCAAAACATGGATATCACCACGCCTTTTTTGTCCGTTTTCGTAAACTTTTCTCACTCCTCCAAAAATCTGCAATACCAATGCTCTTTTGACCTCTTCATATCCCCAAATGCTTGGAACAATGCTTTTTGCAAACTTCTCAAATACATCCGGGTCTTTTGACAACTCAAGAATCTTCTTTTCATCTTCTTCAGTAATGTTTAATTCCTCAAAAGTTTCCTCCAAAGGAATAATATTGTTTGCTTCCAATGCAAGTTCAAATCTTGTTGACAATCCCCCTGTTGAAAGCGGAACGGGAACCTCTTTCAAAACTCCCATGACTTTTATCCTGCTTCCAGGAGTTGTTTTTTCTTCCATCTTTGGCTCTACCAGATCTTCCTTGACAAAGACATTCATTCTTTTTGGTTGTTCTCCACCGCGTAATGATTCCGGAGCTTCTTCAATTACCAATCTTTGCGTGTCCACCATTTTCTTGCTTACCAATTTGAATCCCCCCCTCCTTCCACAACTGCATCTTGATGGTTCCACAAATTTTTTGTCTATTTGCAATAAAGAAATGTTTGTTCCGCATGAAGGGCATTCGAATTTGGCATTCACCACCTGCGGTCTTACATCTGAAGATTGTCTTATTATTCCTTCCAACACTATGAATTCATTCAAATGCCTGGAACGTATGTTTCTAATGGTAATCTGTTGGCTTGCCGGAAGATTTACCAGTCTGACTCTTACTTCTCCCGCAATAAGTCCGGATTCTTCTATGGCTGATTCAACATATGATAGGGTCTCTTCAGGGGAGGCCAGAATCTGTTCGGCCAACTTATTAGAGAATTGAGACAGATTCATGAAATCTATAATCATCACATTGTTCCCCTTTCTTAGGGATTCGCCAAAGTCTTTCTTGTGGGAATCGAAGAAGTTTTTTGCCTCAATAACAAGTTCCTCTTTGCTACCTTCTTTTGCCATCCGAAGTCAAAATGGCACTTATTTTTATAGTTTTTCGTAGAAAAATGCTATCCCATCTTCTTTATGGTTGCTTTGACGTTTTTTAGCAGTTGTTGCATGCTTTCTTCCAGTTGCTGCTTGTTTTTTGTGCCCGTGCATACCAGTTTTCCATTGCTGAACAGAAGGAAAGTGGCGTTTGGCTCTATTAACTTGTATACCAATCCCGGGAATTGCTCCGGTTCGTATTCAGTGTTTTCCATCTCCAATGCCAGGACATTAAGATTAAGCTTGAGATTGATTGTCCCAGAAGCCACTATGTTTTGGACAGTTATTTTTGGCTTTACGGTGATTTTGATGTTTATCTTTCTTAACTGCTTTATCACGTTTTCAATGACTTTCTTTACCTGAACAATTGATTTTGTGCCCGTGCATACCAATTTTCCCGACGAGAAAACCAGAACTGCTGATTTTGGCTCTTTGATTCTTAAAACCAATCCCGGAAACGTCTTTGGATTGTACTCTGTATTTGGATTAGTCCTTGAAAGCTTAATCAAAGGAATGGGCTTTTCCAGAGAAGTTGTCGCGACGATGTTTTGAATTTGATAATTGCTAGCAGATTCCTTAGCCATCTTGTTTATAAATGGAAAAAGTGCTTTATAAAGGCTTCGAGGAAAAATTAGAATTCAATCCCTTCAACGACAGCACCCAACAATTTCTCTTTTTTTCTAAACCTTTTAGGAATATAAAGTGTGCTCGTACTTCTTGATCTCACTTTTAATTCATCGAGCACAAGACCATATCTTCTTCTTGCAGTAAAAGAATTTGTCCTTCTAACAAAATTTGTTGCAGAAACTACTGCTTTTGGATTTGAGCAGACCATAGCGTATCCTTCCATAATGTCTGCTAATACAAATTGTAATGGACCTCCATAAAATTTATCTCTTTTCTTAAGGTCTTCATGGCCCATTAGATGTCCTTCATTGGCCATAATGGCAAAATCTCGCATACAGTCTAATATTTCTACCACGTCATCAGAATCCATGTGGGTAATCGCAGAGATATATTGTCCCCAATCGTTAATAGATGAATTAGGATCTAAAACTCTTTTTTTAATATCTTTTAAGAATCTTGGATCTTTGACCATACCCAATGATCTAAGTGCCATGTTTCTCATTTCTACATTACTATCATGTAACCAAACTTCTCTTAAATTATCAAACGCTGGCCTATACTCAAACTCTCCCAAATCTTCTGTCCAAATTAATCTTCCACTCCTAACCCAGTTAGCAGATCTTCCCCGACTAGTTAAAAAAAGTGGAGCAGCCCCATAGCTTTGGTGGTAAGAGATTACTGGAATACTTTCATCTAGAATGAGTTCTGTTAAAGCAGGTAAACTTCTCCTTACCCTTTCTTTTATCATCCATAAAGGTTCATCAAAAAATATTGATTCGTGATTTTCTACAAAAGTATATTGAGGTAGTTCAATATTTTCAAGCTCAGACATGCCTAAAATTCTTTTCGTGGTTATTTATAATTTTCCAATCTTTTAGCCATACTTCCAATTTCTTTTTTGATTTGCATAATCCTTTTCCACTTCCTTCAAAGTTGTAATCTCTGAAAGAGGTTTTTCTTCTCTTAATGCAGTGAATCTTGGAAATCTTAATGCATATCCCGAACTATATGTTGGAGATTTTTGAATTTCCTGATATGTTACGGAAACAATAATCTTTGGTTTTACTTCAACAGTTTTTCCATGCTCTTTTGTTATTAATGGCTCCAATTTTTCAGTCAATTCCTGGAATGAAGTTCCAATAGTTTCTTCTTCAATCAATTTTTCCTTTTGTTCTACTTCTTTTTTGATTTCTGGAGGAGCCGCTTGCAATTTTTCTTTTATTCCAGTTCCAACCTTTCCAATTTCAAGGAATTTCCCTGTTTTTTCGTCTTTGCATGCAAGAATGAAACTTGACATCCATTTCCCTCTTTTTCCTGTTCCGTATTCAGCTCCAACAATTACCAAATCAAAATCTCTTTCCTCTGGCTTTATTTTCAGCATGTGTCCAACTCTCTTTCCGGGACTGTAAATTGACTGAAGGTTTTTCATCATAATTCCTTCCTGTCTTTCTTTCAAGGCACTTTTATAGAACTCATTTGCTTTTTTCTCATCATCTGTAATTATTTGCTTGGAGCAAACTATCTTGTATCTTTCTGAGTGTACAACTTTTCTCAGTAATTCAGTTCTTTTTATGAAAGGCTCATCAAGCAAGGATTTTCCATTATAATACAAAATGTCAAAAACATTTACTTCAACCGGAAGTTCTTCCTGAAGCTTTTCAATGTCATATTTTCTTCTTATTCTTTGACTTATTTCCTGGAATGGGCGATACTCATGATTTTTTTTATGGAACCCAACCACCTCGGAATCAAGAATGAATGAATCTCCTTTGACGTGTTTTTTTACAACTTCAACAACGTCTGGAAATTGTTTTGTAACGTTTTCAAGGTTTCTTGTATATAAAATGATTTCATTTCCTTTTTTGTGGATTATCATTCTAAATCCATCATATTTGAATTCTATTGCAGCTGGTTTTCCAACTTGTTCAAACCCTTCCTTTATTGTTTCGATTTTTTGAGCAAGCATAACTTTCAAAGGTTTACCAACTTCAACCATCACCTTGTCTAATTTCTTTAGTTCACCCTTTTTTACTATTTCGAATACGGCGGAAATATCATTTGACTTATCAATGGCATCTTGGATTTTTTGTGAAGCCTCTTTTTTTTCGTCTGGAAAGAATGCATCAACCATCGCCTCCCTTATTGTGCTTTCTTTTACTCCGATTCTTAAATCAGCTAGCAAGGTTCTTACCAAGTACAATGCCTCGGTTGGGGATGCGGAAGTAAGAAGTTCAACTATTAAAGACATTTTTTTGTCTACAGTTCCTTTTCCTATCAGTTCGGGCAATTTCCTTAGATTTTCAATAACTTTTTGTGTCGTAAGATCATTATGATGAAGCGTTGATTGTCTTTTTTGACTTTTGAGTTTTTTTGCAACCTCCCCCAAATCCCCAATATGTTTCCATTCAGTTGTAACGTGCTTTTCATCTGTTCCGGTTGCTTTTGCCATTGCTTTTATTGCCAATTGCGTGCTTATTCCAATTTTTCTTTCATCGTATTCAGGATAAATATCTCCCATCAATAAATAAAGAACATCCTTGTCTGATTCATGAATTGATTTTAGAAATTTTGAAAGAATCGTTATTTTTTCAAGTCTTTTTGTTGTTGATGAGGCTTCTTCGTAGAATTCAACAAGTTTTTCGTATCGCATTACTTTCTTTAAAGAAAAGAAGTTTTTAAAGAATTATCTTAAACATAAATCCTTTTATACTGTTTGTTTATGGATTTTTTATGGGCAGATATGGTCGGGATGAGGTACATAGTTCAGAGGGATTTAGAAGAATAGCTGAAAATGAGTTTCCTAAGATAGTTGCTAATAGATTAATGGGATGGAATATCAAGGTAAGTGATGAGCCAGAGTTTTCTCATAGGGGAGATGGTGCTCCTTGGAGTGAAGGGGGAACA
>CAZIET010000012.1:1159-2673 GCA_964538405.1 Candidatus Woesearchaeota archaeon | reverse complement strand
TGTTTTAGCAACACTCAGAAAAAGTGCTTATGATTATTGTCTTGGAGAGGGCAGATCATATTTTGATATGGATAGTTCATCATTTAGACGAACTCATTTTGGAAGCGCAATGGGAGTTGGTAACTATTCTTGTCCTTCTTTTGAGATACCTATGAGTGTTTATGATCATCAAAAAAATGGACGCAGACAAAGAACAGAACAGGAGATGGAAAAATCATTCTTTCGTGAATATGATGGAGTTGTAAATTTTGTTAGGGTGGTAAATTCAAAACAATTTGATGATCTCTTTAAATCCACTGTTAAGACTTTAGGAGATTTTTTTACACAATCCAATCTTTTCAATGAATTAACACCACAAATTATTTCTTCTTAAAAGAATTATCTTAATCCACGAGCTTTCTTTCCTGCGCTTGTCAATCCTCTGTGGACTCTTGATTTGTTTTTACTGTTTGTTATCCAGTTGATTGTGCTATCATTTTTTATCTCTGGTCTTTGAGGATCTACAAGAATCACTTCATAAAAAAAGTGAATTCCGTCCTTGCCGACAAAATATGAGTTAAGGACTTCCATGTTTTTGTGCTTTGCAACCGCCCTTTGCTCCGCAATCCATCTATAGTTCATCATAAGATTCTTCCTTGTATGCATTCTTTTACTTCTTCTTCCCCTAATAGGCCTGGATCTCTTATGTCCTCCCCTAATCAATCTTACCCTAACTACAGTAAACCCCTTTTTTGCCTTGTAACCAAGACTTCTGGCACGGTCAAGCCTTAATGGTTTATCCAATGTAGTGACTGCATTGTCTTTACGCCATTCGGTCATTCTTTGTCTTAAGACTTTTACATCGGGTGTTTTCCATGCCTGAGCCAAATAATTGTAAAATCCTTTTGCCATATTTAGATTATAAAAAATTGATTTTTAAACATTGGGGTTGTTTGAATAGATAAAAATATAAGGCATAATCTTAAGGAAATTTATGGTCAATAAAACAATTGATTTTAAAGTTGCTACGAACAATAGAGTTCCTGGTAGACTGAAGGCCCTAAAAGAAATTGCCTCTCACTTTGGATATGGCGAGGCAGAATTATTTATTTTAGGAAATATACTTTCTCTTAAAGATCACCCTGAAATAAGGGTTTTTGATAATACACATGATTATAAGGGTGCTAGAAATTTCTGCGATTATGAAGCTAAATTGAAGAAAAGAATGAGTAATGAAAGAATACTGAAGATGTTATCTGAACATGGTTTACCACAACCTCAATGTAGGGATCGGATTGATGATGGCCTAATATGTTCCTATAAACCAAGAGAGTTTGGACCTCAAATTATTCTTAGGGTTCGTTATGAACCTTACCAAAGATAAAATTTCTGAATTCCAAAAAGGCTTATAAATAAAGTTCCTTATTTGTTTTTTAATGAGCCTGTAGCTCAGCCTGGCAGAGCATCATCCTGATACGGTGGGGGTCCAAGGTTCAAATCCTTGCAGGCTCATTTTTACAATATGAAATTCAAAC
>CAZIET010000012.1:0-1059 GCA_964538405.1 Candidatus Woesearchaeota archaeon | reverse complement strand
GGGGGTCCAAGGTTCAAATCCTTGCAGGCTCATTTTTACAATATGAAATTCAAACAAGGAGAATTGATCATAGGGGGATTCAGTTTGGCTTACTTGCTAGTCTTTTTTGTTTATTTCTTTACCAGGGCAAATTATGAGTTTTTAGGATATATTGGGGTTGTTTCTATAGTATTTGTTCTAATTGCTTCCACCATAAGAAAAACCAATTTTGATTATTTGACTTTATGGGGATTGTCAATTTGGGGGTTGTTACACATGACGGCTGGAAGTTTAAGAGTTGGAGATAGCGTTCTTTATGCTTGGAAAATCTTTCCTCTTTTTGTTGGTGAAGGTGGAATGTACATTTTGAAATTTGATCAGGTAGTTCATTTTTATGGATTCGGAGTTGCTGCTTTGGTTGCATATCATTTGCTTTCTCAAAACTGGAGATATACTGGTTCAAGAAAATTACTATTTACTTTTTCGGTTTTAATAAGTGCGGGATTTGGTGCCTTAAATGAAATTGTAGAGTTTTTGGCCGCAGTTTTTCTTCCTGAAACTGGAGTTGGAGATTTCTACAATATGGGATTGGATTTGATATTCAATACTCTGGGAGCGATAGCTGCAATGATTTTTGTTTATTTCAGGGAAAAGAAAACTAATTCTTGAGAAATTTTTTCTTATCAGAAACCTTGAATGCATGCCATGCGGCTGGAAAAACCATCAAAAAGTGCAATGCTAAAAATGAGAAAACAAACCATAAAGGATATCCTTCAAAGAAGTATCTAACCTGAAGTAATGTAGCAACCACTGCTGAAAAAACAATTGCACGCGGCATCACTTTCATATTTTTAATAAAGAGATAAGTTCCAAATCCAATCAATGTTCCAAAAATAATTTTATTCCTGAAATAGTATCCCGGAACCGCAAGACTTTCGTGCAAGGAATGGACTATGTAATCAATAACCGTGAAAACAATGATTATTGCTAGAACAAGAACAAAAGTCTTCAAGTAGTATTTTAGGCTGATTTTCATTCTTTCAGGTCCATTTCAAGAACAAGTTTTCCTTCCGAGAACTC